>JAAZGO010000025.1 GCA_012511175.1 Fastidiosipila sp.
CTCCAGCTTGGCCCGGTCGAATTCCCGATTGCCCGCCTTTTGCTCATCCATGCATTTGATGTAGGCGGAAAAGCAGTCAGCCGCCTTGACAAGGTAGATGGCTTCGCGGACCAGGGGTTCTTTTTCATCCGGCAAAAGAAGTTTTTCGTAGTGACAGGCCAGATCTTTTGGCAGCATGGCCAGGAGCGTCCGGCTGGCATCACGCTCAATCTCCCTGTAAGATGCCTCCATGCGGACATTATGGTATTTGACGGGCTTGGGCATATCACCCGTGATGATTTCGGGAAGATCGTGGAAAAGGGCCAGGGCCGCGACAAAATCAGGGTCAGGGCAGAGCCTGTTTTCAGGATAATACTCCTGGCGGACCAGGGCCAGCAGGTGGGCGATCACGGCGACATCGTGGGAGTGCTCTTGGAGGTTCTCCTGTTCCGTATTGCGCATCAGGCCCCAGCGGTTAATGTAGCGCATGCGGTGGATCATGGCAAAGAAGTTGGTATTCATGGACTCACACCCCATAGATCATCTTGAACATGCGGCTGGCAAAAGGATCAGTCATGCCGGCGATGTAGTCGGCCACCACCCTGGCCGGCCGGGCCCCCGGTTCGGGGTGCCTGCTCCTGAAGTCTTCAAAAGCCAGTGCGGGAGGACTGCCATCAGACGTTCCCTTCGATGCCAAGTTCAGATAATAGTCGAAGAGACCCTCCAGCGTGTTGCCCACCTGGGTCTCGTAGCGGATGACCCGGGGAGCGGTATAAATCTTCTCGTAGTTGATATCGATCAGCTCCTTGAGGGACTTGCCCGTCCGCTCGCTCATGATAATGGCATCCTGGCCCAGGCTGTTCTCGATCACATCCTTGACCAGCCGGTCCACCATCTGGCTGTTGTTGGCCCCCAGTATTGACATAAGGCCGGGGGGGAGTTCATCGAAGAAAAACAGGCCGCTTCTCGTCGCGTCCTCAATGTCGCGGCCCACATAGGCAATCCGGTCCGTGATCCGGACCACACACCCTTCCAGGGTGGCCGGGGGATCGTGACGCAGCGAACCGGGGATCAGGTCGGCTTCCTCTTTATTCCGAAGCGGAACCAGGACATATTCATCGTAACGCTCGCCGCAATGTGAAGCGATGCCGTCCCTGACCTCGAAAGTCAGATTGAGGCCGAACCGGTCCCTGTGCTCGGTCAGGATATCCACAACCCGCAGCCCGTGCCGCTCATGGCTGAAAGTCAGGCCCTGCCCGTTTGCCCGCAGCAGGCGGTCCAGGGTCGCCTCCCCGGCATGCCCGAAGGGGGCGTGTCCCAGGTCATGACCCAGGGCAATGGCCCGGATCAGATCGGTATTGAGTCGCAGTGCCCGGCCGATGGTCTCCGCCAGGTAACTGACGTAGAGGACGTGCTCCATCCGGGTGCAGACATGGTCATTTTGCGGATCGAAAAAGACCTGGGTTTTATGACGAAGTCTTCGGAAGGGAAGTGAATAGAGAATGCGGCCCATATCGCGTTCATAAACCGTCCGGACTTCACAGGCAGGCTCTTCCCTGTTGCGGCCGCGACTTTCCCTGGCCCGCATGGCAAAGGGGGACAGCCAATCCGTTTCCTGTCGTTCCTTGCTTTCGCGGGCAGTCATGGATACCGGGTATTCCTTATCTGGACACATCCATTCCACCTCCTTTTCTGTCTTGATGGTGGCAACGTGCTATCCGTCACGTGAAAGTGCCGACTGGCTCGCCATAAAACGTCTGATCTTATCGCTGAAAGCAATGGTAAGGATGGCATCGTCCCCGGTCCTTGTGATGCCCTGGATGGTTCCGGGGCCAAAGGACACATGGCGGACGGTGTCGCCAATCTTCAGCGAATCCGGATCCAGCGAAGCCTTGGCTTTTGCTTCAGCTGACCGGGAGCTGAGCCGGGTGACCGCCTTGTAGGCCGGCTCCTCTCCCGTTTCATCAATCTTCTTTCGGCCAAACATGGCCCAGGGAGGTGTTTGTTCGTCCCTCCTCCGCTTTTCTGAATCGGCTGATTCATTACGGTAGGCTCCGAAGGAGGCGTAGCCGAAGTAGCCGGTCTTCTCCAAAAGCTCGGCAGGGATGGCTTCGACAAAACGGGAGATGGGATTGTACTGGGTGTGGCCAAAAAGGAGGCGGGAAACAGCCGCAGTAATAATCAATTCCTTTTTCGCCCGGGTGATGGCCACGTAGGCCAGCCGCCTCTCCTCCTCCACTCCTTCTTCTTCCTCCTGGGCCCGGATGGAGGGGAAAATATCCTCTTCGGCCCCCACAATGAAAACAGTGTCAAACTCCAGGCCTTTGGCATTGTGGACGGTCATCAGCGAGACCGCCGGTTCATCCGTCTCCTTGTCCTGGTCACTGTAGAGGGCTGCCCGTTCCAAAAAGAGGCGGAGGAGTCCAGCTGTTGACCGGTCCGTCAGATGGTCGGCAATGTCTTCCGGCAGGAACTCCCAAAGCTCGTCGATGGCCTCGACCTGCAGCCTGGCCTCAAAATCGATGGCGTCCGATATCAGTTCAATCAGGTTCTCCAATCGGGACTCCGCCTCAAAATCCCCCCTGGCTTTTAACTCCTCATAGTAGGCGATCAGTCCGGTATCCTCTTCCACCTTCCTGATGTACTCCGCGAAAGTCAGTTCTCCCTTTTTTAATTCCTCCCGCAGCTGGTCGATCAGTTTGACAAAGATCAGGAGCCTGCCTCCGGCCCGCTCCAGGCCGGGCTCGCTTCCTGCGATCCGTGCCGCCTCAAAGAGCGGGATCCCCTTCCTTGAAGCCAGCTCTGACAGTCTTTCCAGGGTCAGGTCGCCGATTCCACGCCGCGGCTGGTTGACCACCCTTCGGAAGGCCAGATCATCTTCGGTCGACTGGATCAGGGCCAGATAAGCCGTGACATCCTTGATTTCAGCCCGGTCATAAAAGCGGGTGCCGCCGTAGACCCGGTATTCCAGCCCCAGCTCGCGGATCGCAAATTCCAGGTTCCGCGACAGGGCGTTCAGCCGGTAAAGGACCGCGATATTGGGTTTTTCTCCCTCCCCGGCCGCCTGAAAACGCCGCTGAATCCCCCGGGCCACGTACCGTGCTTCCTCCATATGATCAGCAGCGCGGTAGAGCTGGATGGGATCTCCCTCCTCCAGAGCCGTCCACAGGGTCTTGGACTTTCTCCCCCGGTTCCCCTCGATCACATGATTGGCTGCTTCCAGAATTTTTTTGGTCGACCGGTAATTTTGCTCCAGCCGGACCACCGTGCATTCGGGAAAGTCCTTTTCAAAATCCAGAATGTTGCGGATGGTGGCGCCCCGGAAAGAATAAATGGATTGGTCGTCATCGCCCACGACACAAAGGTTGTGATGGCCGGACGAGAGGAGGCGGACCAGCTCGTACTGAACCATGTTGGTGTCCTGGTATTCGTCGACCAGAATGTATTGGAAACGCTCCCGGTAGTGGTCCAGGACAGCCGGATGCTCGCGGAAGAGCTGCAGGGTCTCCGTCAGGATGTCGTCAAAATCCATGGCATTCTTGTCGAAGAGTGACTTCTGGTAGGCCAGAAATATTTCCGACCACTGCCTGCCGAAAACACCGTAGGACACGGCGGCGTCAACCTGGTCGGGAGTCATGTCATTATTTTTGAAATGGCTGATCCGTTTCAGGGCATCGGCGGGCGACAGCATCCGCTCGCTGATGCCCATAGCCTTGAGGACTTCGGCCATGACACGTTTCTGGTCGTAGGTATCAAAGATGGCAAAGCCCGGCCGGTAGCCGATCAGGCCGGCATGGCGGCGCAGGATTCTCAGCATCATGGCGTGAAAGGTCCCGATCCAGCTGCCCCGGCTCTCAGGACCGATCAGCGAAACAACACGGTCCTTCATTTCGTTGGCTGCCTTGTTGGTAAAGGTAATGGCCAGGATCCTGCCGGGGTGAACGCCCCTCTCCTTGATCAGCCAGGCCACCCGGCGGGTTACCACGCGCGTCTTGCCCGATCCCGCTCCAGCCAGGATTAAAAGCGGGCCCTCCGTCGTGAGGACGGCCCGCTCCTGTTCGGGGTTGAGTTGTTTTAACAGTCTTTGACTTGTCCCGGTCTTTTCTTCCAGCAAATTAATACTCCGGTTCCAGCAGTCCGTAATCGCCGTCAACCCGTTTATAGACGGCACAAACGCGGTTTGTTTCCGCTGACAGGAAAAGGAGAAAAGAGTGGCCCAGCAGTTCCATCTGCAAAACAGCTTCATCGGGTGTCATTTCAGACATGGTGAAGCTTTTTCTGCGGATGATGCGGAACTCATCCTCATCGTTCATCCCTTCCCCCAAGGCCTCTTCATTATCGAAGTAGGCTTCCATGGATGAGAAATCCTTCATGCGCTTCTTCATGCGCGTCTTGTTTTTCCGAATCTGTCCTTCCAGGTTGTCGATGGCCTGTTCAACGGCCGTCATGGCATCGGATGCAACCGATTCTGCACGGAAATAAAGGGCTTGAATCTTAAAGGTGACCTCTGCGCGCACAAAAGCGCCCTCCGGCTGGAGCTTGACCTCGCCTCTGGCACTGTCATCAAAAAAGCGCTCAAATTTGGACATTTTCTGTTCAATGGCCGCTCTTAGGATCGGGTTGATACGCATGTCGATACCGAGGATTTCAACCTTCATAATGGAGCTCCTTTCGTTATTCCAGGCCATAAAGCCACGAAATAACACGTTTTGTTTATTATACAGGATTGATCTAAACTAGGAGCTGGTACATGGTACGAAAACCAGCAGGGAGGTACCATTCATGAAGAAGAAAATTCCGCACTTTACCTGGAGGGCCATCCTTCTCGCTATCCCCGGCTCCATATTGATTACGGCCTCCTCAACCTATGTGGCACTTCACGCCAGCGCGCTTCCCTGGCCGACCATTTTTGTCGCTGTCCTGTCCTTTGCCGTCATGCGTCTTTTCGGCAAAAGCGACATCAACGAGATCAATGTCGCGGCCACAGGCATGTCAGCCGGCGCCATGGTGGCCGGCGGCCTTGTCTTTACCTTGCCCGGGCTTTTTATTTCGGGGATCTGGAAGGTCGGCGACAAACAGCTGACTGCCCAGGCCTTTATCAAGGAGCACTTCCCCGTGGTCCTTTTAATCGCCCTGGCGGGGGTCCTCCTGGGCACCGCCCTCTGCTGGCTTCTTCGCAAGCGCAACATCGAACAGCAAGAGCTCCCCTACCCCATCGGCAAGGCGGCCGCCTCCACCCTGTCTGCCGGCAAAGCCGGCGGTTCACAGGCCCTGGTCCTGGTGATCGCGCTGGCAGCCGCGGCAGCTTTTACCCTGATGCGTGACCGCTTCGTCCTTTTCCCCGCCATGCTTTCTTTTTCCATCCTTGCCATCCCCCTGACCTTTTCCATGTCGCCCATGGCGGTCGGGATCGGAGGCATGATCGGTTTTTCCTCAACTCTTTACTGGCTGTTGGGCGCGGGCATCACAACAGCAGTGCGTTTTGTCATTACGGAAACGACCCTGCTTCGCATGATCCCCGGCGCCGTGGAAAAAATCAATGAGTGGAATTTCACGGTCGCTATCGCCCTCATGGTTGGCTCGGGAGCCGGTACTTTACTGAATTTCATCTTTGGCTCCTACCGGAAGAGAAAAGGATCTTTCCGGACCAGGACGGAACGGACTGTCCGTTTATCGAGACCCCGGGGGATCGGCCTCTTTTCCCTTATCCTGACCGCTGCCGCTTTTGTCATCACCATCCTGACCGGCATGAGGGTCATTCCCGCCCTGCTCCTCATGGCCGGTGTCTTCTTTGCCGCCCTTATGTCCTCTGTGATCACGGGTCAGACGGGCATCAACCCCATGGAGATCTTCGGGATTATTGTTCTCCTGGCCATCCGGGCCCTGGTCAAGGTGGACGCTGAGCACGCCTTCTTTATCGCGGCCATCGTGGCGGTCGCCTGCGGTTACGCCGGCGACATGATGAATGACTACAAGTCGGGGCACATCCTGAAAACCAACCCGGCCGCCCAGTTCTTCATTGAACTGATCGGCGGCTTCTTCGGGGCCCTGACAGCCTCGGTCGCCCTGCTGGCCATCATCTACTCCGCCGGCGGAGTAGGTGTCCAGGCAGGTCTTCCCGCCGCCCAGGCACACAGCGTCAATGCCATGGTCCAGGGCTTGGGAAATCCCATCATCTTTTTGGTGGCGGCCCTGGCAGGCTGTGCCCTGACCGTCTTCTTCGAGATCCCGGCCATGATCATCGGCATCGGTATGATGCTGACGGATTATGGACTTGCCCTGCCCATCTTTTTGGGAGGCATCCTGGAGTACCTGTCCCGGTCACACCTGAAAAAGGACAGCCAGCAGGCCATCCAGATGGGCGCTGCCGGCCTCCTGGGCGGGGAAGGCATTATGGGGACCATCCTGGCCATCATGGCCATGTTCAGTCGCTAGCGGGCAGGAGAGGCTAGATCATCTGCCAGGGAATCAGCCAGCGCTGATGGCCCGCGGGAAGAAGTTGATCACAAGTACAGATGATACCTGAATAGGCAATGGATTCCTTTTTCCTGCCCAGCATGGACCAATTTTTAAAGGGATGCGCGGGTTGACTGCTCTTTTTAATTTCGAATGGGTGAAGTTTCTGGTTTCGCTCAATGATCAAATCGATTTCATTCTTGTTGCTATCGCGCACGTAATAGAAGGGGGCACAGCGTCCGGAGTGAACCCAGCTTTTCATGATTTCATTGACCACATAAGTTTCAAACAAGGCACCGCCCAACGGACCGTTGAAGGCTTCCCCCGCTGTTTCAAAGCCGCAGAGATAAGAACAGATGCCTGTGTCGGCAAAATAGAGCTTAGGCCTTTTAATAAGCCTTTTTCCCAGGTTGCCCGACCATGCGGGAAGCTTGTAGACTATGCCGGTTAGCAGGAGTATCTCAAGCCACCTTCGGGCGGTTGTCCCATCAATCCCGACCGCCGCCGAAATACTTGTAAGATTAAGCTCCTGTGCGGTCCGGGTCGCTAACAGCTGAACAAAACGCAAAAAGATGCTCATATCAAGAATATGTGTGACATCCCTTACATCTTTTTGCAGGTAAGTTTGAAGGTAGGAGGAAAAAAACTGTTGCAACTCAATGTCCCGATGCAAAACAAGTCTCGGCATGCCGCCCTCGAATATTCTTTCTGCAATTGTCTGAAAGCTGATCTCTTTCCGGATTTTCCAGCGCTCTATCAATAATTCCTCATCTTGAGGGTAAGGAGGTGAGTGATCCTTGACCAACTCCCCATAAGACAAGGGAAAGAGATTCATAACTGCAACGCGGCCCGCAAGTGATTCACGTACATTTTCCATCAACTGGAACAATTGTGATCCCGTCAGCCAGAAAAGACCCGGCTCGTCGCGCTCGTCAACGACCATCTTGATGTAGGGAAACAAGCTTGGAGCGTATTGGATCTCGTCGATCAGCAGGGGCGGCGGATAAAGCCTGAAAAAGTCAGCAGGAGACGCAAGCGCAGCCTGCTTGATGCGGGGATCATCCAGGGTGATATAGGTACGGTCCTCTGATTTTAAATATTTCAGCATGGTGCTTTTGCCCACCTGACGCGGTCCAGTCACAAGAAGAACCGGGAAACCTTTATTTGCTTTGATGACACTCGACTCAAGCTGCCTGTTGAGATACATGATCCCCCCCTTTCAGAAAATAATTATGATATATATGGATAAGATCCCAGTTTATCTGGGATACGATACCAGAATATCATAAATCGAATTTTGTATCAAGCGGGTGAGACGACCGGTCAGGGCAATGAAACAAGTCAAAAGGGGCGCCCCGGGGCGCCCCTTTGAATAATGATCTTTTTGCCGTGATTTCTTACAGGCCGGCTTTTTGATCCTCCCTGGCCACATGGAGCAGGAGGTCGATGGTGCGTTCGGAATAGCCCCACTCATTGTCGTACCAGGCAACCAGCTTGAAAAAGCGCTTCTCGCCCTTAAGGTTGTTCTGGAGGGTCGCTCCTGAATCATAGATGGATGAGTAGGCGTCATGGATGACATCTGTCGAGACGATGGGATCCTTGGTGTACTTCAAGTAACCTTTCAGGTAGGTCTCCGATGCCTTTTTCATCATGGCATCGATCGCTTCGATGGAGGTATCCTGCTTGAGCAGGACCGTCAGGTCGATCACCGAACCGGTCGCGATGGGGACGCGGAAGGCCATGCCCGTCATCTTGCCCGCCACTTCCGGCAAAACGATGCCGACGGCTTTGGCCGCGCCCGTGGTGGTGGGGATGATGTTTTCAGCGGCTGTGCGGCCCAGGCGCCAGTTCTTGAGCGAGGTGCCGTCGACCACTTTTTGCGAGGCGGTGTAGGCGTGAATGGTCGTCATCAGGCCTTTTTCAATTTCCAGGCCTTCCTTGAGCAGCACATGGACAATGGGCGCCAGGCAGTTGGTTGTGCAGGAGGCGTTGGAAACAACGACATCTTCTCCAGGTACATAATTGCCCTCATTGACTCCCATGACAATGGTCTTGACGGGGCCCTTGCCGGGGGCGGTCAGGATTACCTTTTTAGCGCCCACTTCAATGTGGCCCATGGCTTTGTCGTAATCATTGAACTTGCCGGACGAATCGATGACGTAGTCAACGCCAAGCGATTTCCAGTCAAGATCCTTGGGTTCCAGGCCTGCCAGGACACTCTGGACCCGGTGCTTGCCATCGATGACGATGACATCGTTTTCTTCCAGTGAAGGATCGGATTTCTCCGTCTTCAGGTCGTGTTCCCAGCGGTGCTGCGAAGAATCGTAGGTCAGCTGATAGACAAAGTAGTCAGCCTTGGTGTTTCTTGCAACGATAGCAACCAGGTCGACTTCACTGTCAAGCAGACCGCGCTCTACCAAGCCTCTGAAGACCAGGCGTCCAATGCGGCCGAATCCGTTAATTGCGACTTTAATGGCCATAAAAAATTCCTTTCTTGCTGAAGCGAACACTGCGTCCGCTTGTTATCTGATCAGCTCGGGTCCGGTTGGCAGCAAGCAGCGCTTCAAAGCACACGGACACCGATATCAGAAGTTATTTTAACACATGGCCAATGACGGCATCACTGGCCGATTGCACAAGGAAGAAGCGGTCTTTATTTTCCAGGGCTGGCCCTTCTCAACAAGGGCCGGGACAAAAGCCCGGCCCCCGAATTCACTTTGATGGCACAGCCTTCAGCCGGCCAGGACAGGTTCACGCGCTGCCCGCGTCTCGTCAGGCCTTGAAATCGGCGTGTCGTGGGGCGCATTTTTGAGAAGCTCAGGATCCTCTCCGGCTTCCTCAGCAATCTTCAAGAAGGCGTCGGCCAGCTGATCCAAGTCGCGCCAGGTCTCTGTTTCCGTTGGCTCCACCATCATGGCTCCGTCAACAATCAGCGGGAAATAAATGGTGGGCGGATGGAAGCCGTAGTCGATCAGACGCTTGGCCAGATCCAGGGTGGAAATACCCGATTGTTTCTGCTGCCATTCGTCCGACATGACAAATTCATGCATGGTCGGGGTATCGTAGGGAATTCTGTAAGCCAGCTTCAGGCGTTCGCGGATGTAGGTCGCGTTGGCGACAGCCCCTTCAGCCACCTGATGCAGCCCCTCAGCTCCGTTCCTCAGGATGTAGGCGTAGGTTTTGACCAGGACGCCGAAAGAACCGGTAAAAGAGCGGATCTTGCCGTAGGACTTGGGCCTGTCATAATCAAGCGCATAGCCCTTCCCGTCCTTTCTGACTACCGGCCTGGGCAGGTAGGGCTCCAAGTGTGCCTTGCAGCCGACAGGGCCCGCGCCCGGCCCGCCACCGCCGTGAGGTGTCGAGAAGCTCTTGTGGACATTCAGGTGAACACAGTCAAAACCCATATCACCGGGACGGGCATGCATGAAGATGGCATTGATGTTGGCACCGTCGTAATAGCAGAGTCCGCCTGCATCATGTACCATGCGCGTAATCTTTTCGATGTTCCGTTCGTAAATGCCCAGGGTATTGGGATTGGTCAGCATGAGGCCGGCCACATCATCACCCAGAGCCTTTTCGAGTTCCTTGAGATCGACCATGCCCTCGGAATTGGATTTGACCATCCGGACCGTGTAGCCGACCATGGCCGCCGTAGCGGGGTTGGTTCCGTGTGCAGCATCGGGGATGATCATGACCTGGCGTTTGGTGTCGCCCCGGTCTTCGTGGTAGGCCTTGATCAGGAGCAGGCCGGCCAGCTCCCCGTGGGCGCCCGCTGCCGGCTGGAAGGTATAGGCATCCATGCCGGTGATGTCGTTGAGTTGCTGTTCTAGCCGGTAGAGCAACTCCAGGTTGCCCTGGACCGTCTCATCGGGCTGAAGCGGGTGGGTGGCCGCAAAACCGGGAAGGGCCGCCAGATCTTCATTGATCTTGGGATTGTACTTCATGGTGCAGGAACCCAGCGGATAGGGCCCCATCTCAACGTGGTAGTTTTTGTTGGACAGATTCGAGTAATGACGGACCACCGTAATTTCATCGACATCAGGGATGGCCGGTTTTTCTGACCGGTAATCCTTGCCAAACCATTCCGCAAAGTCAGGTTTTTCCACATCAAGCGGTCGAATGTAGCTCCCGGCCTTGCTTTGGGAGGCCAACTCAAAAATCAGAGGGGTGTGTTTGCACTTAGGCATGGCGTCCTCCTTCCTGTTCGGCACAAAGGCGGAGAAGGGTCTTTGCGAAGCGGTCGAGCTGCGCTTTCGTCTTCTTTTCCGTCACCGCGATCAGCAGGCGGTTACCCGGCAGAACCAGGCCTCCGATGATGCCTTCCTCCAGCAGATCGGCATTTACCTGATCCAGATCGATGCCTTCTTTGACCTCAAGGAGGAATTCACGGAAATAGGGGGCGCTAAACACACGTTTGAAACAGCCGCCTTGCGTCAATTTCCGCTCCAGGTAAATGGCCTTGGCGGCGGATTGTTCCGCCACGTCAAGCAGGCCCGACCCTCCCTGGAGGGCCAGCCAGATGGTGGCGGCAGTCGCCATCAGGGCCTGGCTGGTGCAAATATTGGAAGTGGCCCGCTCCCTGCGGATGTGTTGTTCCCTGGCTTGGAGTGTGAGAACATAGCTGGTCCGCCCATGGCGGTCAACGGTGGCCCCGCAGATCCTGCCCGGCATCTTGCGCATCAGGCGGTCGGTGACCGCCATGTAGCCGGCCCCCGGGCCTCCGTAAGAAGTGGGGAGGCCAAGTGACTGGGCTTCGCCGACAGCGATGTCAACCCCGCTGTCGCCGGGCCGTTTCAGGATGGCCAGGCTGACCGGATCCTGCGAGACCACGGCCAGGGCTCCGGCTTCATGTGCTTTTTCAGCCAGCAGGTCCAGATCCTCGACCACACCGTAGAAGTTGGGGCTTTGGACCAGAAAGCCGGCGTATTCCTTCTTGTCTTGCGGAAATTCACTTGTCCGGCCATTCTCGTCAAGCGGGCCGGTCACCACTTCAATGCCGGCCGCATGACAGTAGGTCCGGATGGTTTCCAGGGTGTCCGGGTGGACTCCCTCGGAGACAAAGACCTTATAAAGCCGCTTGTCCCGGCAGGCCAGCAGGGCAGCCTCCGCAGCCCCTGAAGCCGCGTCATAAAGCGAGGCGTTGGCGACCGGAAGGCCAGTCAGGCGTGTGATGTAGCTCTGCCATTCAAAAATGGCCTGCAGGGTTCCCTGGGATATTTCCGCCTGGTAGGGGGTGTAGGAAGTCAGGAACTCGGAACGGCTGATCAGATGCTGAACGGCGGCCGGTTGATAATGATCATAATATCCGGCCCCCAGGTAGCTGTCATGGCTTTGGCTACTCGAGTTTTTGGCCGCCAGCGCCTTGACCTCTTCAGCCACTTCCTGCTCGCTCATGCCCACATTTTGCAGGGCCTCATAGGCAGCGACCCGGACACAGTCACAGTCCGGAATCATGGCGAATAACTGATCCAGATCAACTCCCACCGACGCCAGCATCTCGCGGCGTTCTTCACGGTCCATGGGGAGGTATCCGGTCATGCCCCTTCCTCCTCACAGAAAGCATCATAGGCGGCCTGGTCCATCAGGACATCAAGTTCCGCCGGATCCGCCATCTCAATTTTTACGAACCAGGTATCCCAGGGCGCCTGGTTGATGATCTCGGGCTCATCTTCGATGTCCCGGTTGGCGTCAACAATTTCGCCGCTTACAGGGGCGTAAAGATCCGAGGCTGTCTTGACCGATTCGACCGTCCCGATAATGTCCCCAATCTCCACCGCGGTGCCTTCAATCCCCGGCTCCGCATAGACAATGTCACCCAGCTCTTTTTGCGCGAAATCGCTGAGTCCGACAACTGCGAGATTTCCTTCCACTTTGACCCATTCATGTGTTTTTGAGAATTTCAGACCTTCCATTTTCTTCCATGTCCTTCCTGTCAATGTTTTATTGCCGCGGTTTCCCGCCTCGTTATGATTTCCCGCACCGGGTGCGGGTTATTTCTTTTTCAGCCGACGAAGGGCGGCTCGACCACCGTAAAGGGCTGCAAATTCTTGCGGACCAGCACCTCGACTTTTTCAACTTCCGGCGTGTCCAGGTCAACCAGGGCAAAGGCGATGCCCTTATCCAGGGTCGGGGAGAAGGTTCCCGAGGTAATGACGCCAACCTTGCTGCCCTCTACATAGACTTCATAACCTTCACGGGGGATGGCCTTGGTGTCGCTGACCAGTGCCAGCTGACGGCGCTTCACCTTGTCTTTCATGACCCTGCCCTGGAAATCGTGATCCAGATCAACGAAGAAACTCATGCCCCCTTCCAGAGCATTGATATCAGCCGACATTTCATGGCCATAAAGCGGCATGCCCGCTTCCAGACGCAGCGTATCACGGGCACCCAGTCCGCAGGGAGTCACGCCGGTTTCAATGAAGAGATCCCAGTAATGACCGGTCTTTGAGGCCGGGAGATAGAGTTCATAGCCGTTTTCACCCGTATAGCCGGTACGGGAAATGATCATATCCAGGTCTTCCCCCTCCATTTTTACGAAGAGGGCACGGAAACGTTTCAGGTCACGCAGTTCTTCCTTTTCCTCCGGACTCAGGCCCAGCTGTCCCGCAAGCTCCAGCATGAGATCCAGGCTGCCCGGCCCCTGAACGGCAAGCTGTCCATAAAGATCGGACTCATCGATGATGGCAATCCCCGACGGGCGGTCCGGATAAGCCATCTTATAGGCATCGAGGCTTCCCCTGATATGGATCAGATCCTTGTCCTTATTGGCGGCATTCACCACCAGAAGATAGTCTTCCTCCCCCATGGTGTAGACGAGCAGGTCGTCCACAGTTCCGCCATCGGCGGCGCTCATAATGGCATAGGTAATCCGGTCGGGTTTTTTCCCTGTCACACGCCGGGTCAGCAGCCAGTCGAGAAAGCCGCCCGCGCCCCGGCCCGAGACCCGGATCTCGCCCATATGCGAGACGTCAAATATGCCGGTTTCCTCCCTCACCGCTGCGATTTCCTCCTTGACTCCCGCGTACTGAACCGGCATATTCCAGCCGGCGTAGTCGACCATGCGGGCTCCGAGGGCGACATGGCGATCGTATAATGGTGTTTTTTTCATGAAAACGTCCTCCTCAAGGCAGATAAATAATTGTCAAACCTGTTAAATACTACCACTCATCACGAAAATTTTCTGCCCGGTTCGGTACACAGGCGACAGCAGCCGCTCCTTCACCTGCTCTGTTGGCCGTCTGATAAATCGAACTTGCGTTTGATGCGTGTCAGCTTGCGGCTCCAGGGCTCCAGGATGGGCAGGAGAAAAAGAAGGGTGGCCACGGACAGGGTCAGATTCATAGGCAGGCCGGCGCCGTAGGCAGCCAGGGCGTTTTTCCAGGTCAGGGGCTGGATAAAGCCGATGATATGCCAGGAATCCATAATCAGGCCGAAAATCAAGCCTGAGAGAAAACCATAAAGATAAACAAAAAACCGGTGCCGGAACCAGCCGCGCTCGCTGAAGGTTCCCGCCAAATAGCCGATCAGGCCCCAGGCGAACATTTGCCAGGGCGTCCAGGGCCCCTGCCCGAAGAACATATTCGAGCTCAAAGCGGTCAGGGCGCCAGTTACAAAGCCTGTCTGCCGGCCAAAGGCGATGGCGGTCACAATGATGACCGCTCCGACGGGCTTGAAACTGGCGACGGGGGCGAATACCAGCTGGCCGGCTGTGGCCAGGGCCGCCATGACGACGGGAGGCATGATGTCACGCGGCTTGGGGTCTGCCCCTTCGAAACGGAAAAAGAAGGGAATGATGGCAAGGATGGCCGCAAAGAAAGTCAAGACCGCCGCCTGGGTGATTTCGAGCCAAGCGCAAAGCACGAGAAGGGCCGGTACCGCCAGGATTACCATCCATTCCAGCAGACGGGAGCTTCTCCTGCCTTCAGTCCTCATGGCCGGCCTTTCGGATCTTTTGGAGATCTGCCGCGGTGATGATGTCCGGAATGATCCCTTCCGTAACGCGTGCGTAATCGGTTGTGTAAAAGGTATTGCCCCTGAAGAAGGGCCTGGCCGCTTCGGTTGCCACAATGCGGCCATCAAAAAGGAGTGAGCAGGTGTCCGCTGTTTCAGCGCTGAAATTGAGGTCGTGGGTGACCAGGACCACCGTCTTTCCCTCGGAGGCCAGCGTGCGCAGGCAGTCGCTGAATTGCTCCTTGCTGGCGCTGTCCATGCCCTTGACCGGTTCATCCAGGAGCAGAAGGTCGGGCGACAAGAGCAGGAGCTTGGCCAGGGCAGCTTTCTGGATCTCGCCACCGCTTAGATCGTAGGGATGGCGGTCCGCCAAGCCCTCCAGACCGAATCGCTCCATGATTCCGAGGACTTCTTCCCTGCCATAACCGCCCAGTTCGGACAGTTCCATCAGTTCTTCGAAAAGGGCATCGGCGGAGAAAAGTGCCTGGGTATGCTGGGTCAGAAGTCCGGTCCGGATCCCTGATCTTTTTTTGACCTTCCCGCTGACAGGATCCAGCAGGCCGCTCAGCAAGTGAAGCAGGGTGCTTTTTCCGCTGCCGTTCCCACCGATGACAGCGTGGATGGACGCTTCCTCAATGACCAGGGAAGCTCCCTTCAGCACCTCGGGCAGGCCGGCCTGGTAACGGAAAAACAATTCTTTGGCCTCCAGGATCACTTCCCTGGACTGTCTTGCCTCCGGCACCGCCTCTGGCGGGTTGGTCAGGGGCGCAAGCTGGCGCAGCCTCCGCCTGGCTGCAGGCACATCAAGCGAAGGAGGGCCGGCAGCTGACTGGCCGGTTTCTTCCTCCAGCCTCCTGACCGCCTTGGTTGCGGCGGGAAGAGCTGCCCTGAAGGGAAGATCGCGGTCAAGGAGATAGCCGGCAAAGCTGCCTGGTTTTCCGTTAAAGGCGATTCGGCCGCCGTCCAGGAAAAGGACCCGGTCGACCATGGACAGGACATCCGTCATCCGGTGCTCCGACATGACCAGGGTCCTCCCCGTCTCTCGATGAATACGATCCAGCAGGTCAAGGAAATGGGCAACGGAGACCGGATCCAGCCTGGCTGTCGGTTCGTCAAGAATCAGGATGTCAGGGTTCATGATCAGGGTCGAGGCCAGATTAAGGATTTGCATCTCTCCGCCGGACAATTCATTCACGGGCCGGTCAATCCAGTGTTCGATGCCGAAAAAATGCGCTGTCTCAGCGATTCGCCGCTCAATGGCGGCGGGGGCCAGGCCCAGGTTTTCAAGGCCAAAAGCCAGCTCATGCCAGACCCGGTCCATGACGATCTGGTTGGAAGGGTCCTGCATGACGAAACCCGTCTCCCCGTCCACCTCCACACTTCCCTGATAGATACCGGCAGGCTTCAATTCTTCTTTCAAGGCCCGGAGCAGAGTAGTTTTTCCGCTTCCGCCCGGCCCGGCGACCAGGAGAAAGGCCCCGGCCGGCACTTCAAAAGACAGCTCCTTGAGTGCCTCATTCTTCTCGCCCGGGTAAGTGAAGCAGAAACCATCAGCGCGGATGATGGGGCTGACCTGCTGATCTTTCATTGTGGGCCTCCTGACTTGATCCGGGGCACCATGGCCGTTACAAAGGGGTCGGTGTCAGCCCGCTGCCGCCTGGCCTCCCGGATCCGGTCCGACAAGACCGAAAGGGCATCCGCCAGAAAGGGAACCGCGAAGAGGGCAGCGCTGCCGGTCAGCCAGCCGGCCATGGCCCAGCCGGCCCGGGCCCGGGTCGGGACGGCCAGAAAGGGATAGTAGAGAAAGGCGCTGCCGCCTGCCAGCGCGCCTGCAGCTGCCAAGGCAAGGAAAAGAGCCATGGCCGCCATCGGCGGAATGTCCCGGGCGCTCCGCCGAATCCGGCCGTAAGCCCGCCTTCTCCCCGCGTCAAAAGCCTTGGCCCGCATGGCATCGGCGGTTTCGATGGCGTTCTCCATGCTCCAGGCCATGAGGACCGTCGTCATCCGGATGGCACCGGCAAGGCGAAAGCGCCCTTTGGGTTCTCCCAGGAGCGCCCTGCGGCTCATTTCAATTTCATGTCCGTGAGCCACGGATTCAGGGATCAAGCGAAAAATCATGGAGATCATCATGCTGATGACGGGCAGCCTTCTCCCCATGAGGGCCAGAAAGCGTCCGCTGTCCATCATGTTGTTATAGCTTTGGAACCAGAGCATGACCGCCGACAGCATCAAGCCCGATACCAAGCCATAGAGGACACTCTCCAGGGTTACCGAAAGGCGGCGGATGGAAAAGAGTACCGTCAGGCCCCGGTCGTTGAAGAGGGAGTTGAACAGAATCATCAGCAAAGTCATGGGAACCAAATAGGGAAGCGACCTTGCCGCCTTGCGGATTCCCGCCAGACGGACCCGGAGCAAAAAAGCCGACAGCAGGGACATGAGGGCAATCGCCGGATGATGGGTCGACAGGGTCAGCACCAGGACAGCCGCAAAGAAAAAGAGGATGACGGCGGGATGGCGATCCTTCAGCTTCATGGCGAGTCCCCCATGGTATCAGCCTCTTCTACCGAGTAACGCCATCGGACCTGATCGCCATCCGCCAGTTGATAAAGACCGCTGCTGACGGCGGGTGCCTGGCCATTCACCAGGTAAACCCAGCCGCTGGTTCCCCCACCGTCTCCCTGGCCCAATCCCTCAATGGCTTGCACAAAAGGGCCGAAGGAACTGTCCAGGTAATTCACTTTGAGGCCTGTGGCCTGCAGGGCATCGAAAGCAGAGGCTCCCGCGTAAAGGACCAAATCGCCTCGGAAGAAGACCCCTTCCCGATCACACCGTCCACGGGCAATCAGCAGGTCGACCACGTCTTTGGCATTCTGCTTGGTTTTTTCCTTTTCCAGAACAAGGGAGCAGTCGACCGATACTTCGACCCGGATGGGGTCACCGGCCTCCGTTTCGGTCACTTCCGGCTCACCGGGAGGGGCCGTGCCCGAACAGGACGCGACAAAGAGGAGGACCGCCAGGAGGAGAAGCAAGGCAGGGCAGAGCCGCCTTTTCTTTCTCAGACCGTTCCCTGCCCGAAGCCTTTTTATGTCAGACACTCATTTTGCCTTTCCTGGCCTTGATGACAAGAAAAAGCAGGAAGGCCACTAAAACAAGCCCCCCAGCCCCGGCAACGAAATACCAGGCAGGGATGCCGGGATCAGAAGCAGAGGGGGGCGGAAGCATCTCCGCGATGGCAAACACATAGCCCGAATCCAGCGCGTAATAGACCGTTCCGTTCTGATCCGCCACCGGGCTGAAAAGGGTGTAGTTCCCCTCCTCCTCAGAAGGTTGGTAAGCTTCTTCGACCTGACCTTCCACCAGGACATAGAGGCTGCCCGGTGACTGGTTGGCGGTGAAATAGACGTAAGGGGTCCCCTTCCTGCCCGCGATGACCAGGGGTGAGGCGCCCACCTCGCCGTCGACTTCATGTTGCTCGGCCACTTCCATGGTCTTCATGTCAATCACGGCCAGCACGCCCCTGTCAGGTGTTGCCGTCTCCCAGTCGCCATATTCGGCCAGCCCGCCCACATAGAGCCTGCCCCCATAAATGGCGGGAGTTGAGATGGACTTGAGGGCGAAGGCCGTGTCTGACCGTTTCTCCAGTTCCTGGGCATGGGGATCAAATTCACAGGCGATCAGGCGGCCGTCGTAGGTGGTGAAATAGAGGCGGTAATCCCGGCGGACCAAATCCGAGTTAATCTTGGAGCCAAGATTGAGTGTGCTCACAAGCTGACCTTTTTGGGCGTCAAAAACCATCAGATCTCCTTTTTCGCTTCCCGTCACAAGCCAGTGGTCCAGGATGACCGATCCGGTCATGTGAAAGCCGGCAGAACCGCCCTCCTCCGGCTGGTCCTCATGAAGCCAGATGGTTTCACCCGAGCGGATATCCACGGCATGGACGTACCCGCCCACCGCCATCCAATTCTCATCCAGGGCCAGGGTCAGGGAATAACAGATCCCGTTGTAGATGGTGAGCGAACTGGTGTTCTGAAGCGGCAGGAGTTCCGCTCCCTTCTCCCAGTCACCGGGGCCTTGCTGGTACCAGACGGATTCCATGGCATGGGGATCGACGGCTTCCAACGCCCCGCCGTCCAGAGGAAGGATGATGATGCCTCCGGTGAAGGCCGGCCTGGCCGCGTAGCCGACCGGTCCCTTCAGTTCCAGCTGGCCCGTCAGTTCGCCCTCTTTGCTCAAACGGTAGAGCTGGTCATCCGAGGCAAAATAAAGGAACTCCCCGATGACCAGGATGCCCGACTTGCTGTTGGTTCCCCACTCACTCAGCTTGCCATCCATCCGGCCCCAGTATTTGACCGTAGCCGGTCCTTTGACATGGTCGATTTCCTTGACCGCGTTATGGTCCTCATCTCCGCGGAAGGCGTACCAGTAGTCCTGGGTCGGAAGCGGTGCAGCTTCCTGGGCTGACAGCCTCCCCGCTCTCAAGAGGGAGAGGGCCGCTGCCATGACCAGAATCATGGCGGCCAGTCTCATGCTTGCCTGTTTTTTCATGCTTGATCCCTTTCTTCTTTGAAGGTGGAACAGGCCGGGCTTTCGGGCCGGCATAAGAAAACCGCGAAACTGCCTTGCAGCTCCGCGGTCCGTTTTTACCGTCGGCTTTGCGCCTTGCCCGTAACGCACAATAAACCGTTGTTCCGTTACGTCGATGCCCGGCAGGTCTTCTGGCTCATGAGCCGGGGTTGTCCCCTGTTTCTTCCCGCCTTCCCGATTGCTCAGTGGCCGGCTTGCGCCATGGGAGAAACCCTCATTGACAGCGGCGGTACCGCACAGGATTCACACCTGTTTCCCTTGACCAGGACATCTTGTCTTACAAACTTATGGTAGGGGCTTCCACCCCTCTTGTCAATGGGCAGAACCCCATCAATTGATCGTATGTGAGATCCTGGCCGCCTTGGTCAGGGTGTCCTGGACAGGGCAGTTGCGCTCGACAAAGTCGATGTAGCGCTCAATTTCTTCATCCGTATTGTCGGCTTCAATAAAAAAATGTGAGCGGATCTCCGAGAAGCCGATTTTCGCCTCCGGGTTTTTCCCGAGAAAACCATCAGGATCCAAATCGCCTTCAACTTCGACCCTGATTGACTTGAGTTTGATCCGGTATTTCCTGACAAAAGCCCGGACCACAATGCTCTTGCAGGCAGCAAGAGAAGCCAGGAGAGCCTCGACGGGATTCATGCCCGTATCGGTACCGCCCAGCTCAGCCGGTTCATCGAGGGTGATCTCGAAATCCCTGGAAACAACTTTGGTCGCGAGTCCTTCCCCGGCTTCCGCGACTGCTTTGAAAACGACATTGGCCATAACAAATCCTCCTTGCAAGGTCATATTCTGTTATCAGTTTATGCCCATATAAGGCGTGCAACAAACAAGGTGCCACTCGTAACAAAACGAAAGACCAAGATGAAAATTAGTCGAATAAAGAGCGAATGACGCCCGCCGCCAAGAGATGACCCTCACTGTCTGACAAGACGAAAAGGAAGGGGCGGTCAAAGTCGACGATCTCTGACGGTGAAGCTGCCCCTTCAGCCGGAACAGGAATCCACTGAAACTCAGCGCGCTGCCGGATGATGGACAGGCTGCGATTTTCCACCTCCTTCTCAAAGTCCTCCAGCCGGTCCCGGCCCAGCCAGTCATGATCCCGGGTGACACCAAAAACCGGCAGGCGGAGGGCAGCCTCTCCGCCTTTGCCCGAAAAGCCGGAAAACCAGGAAGAGAGCCCATTTTGCTCAAGGAGCTCATCAACCGTTTTGGAGGGGTCAGGGAGAATCAGCTGGAACCTTCCGCTCTCAACCGGAACCTCCGCCATGACCGTCCGGTCATGCTCCCTGTAATAAACAGTTGCCTGCGAAATCAGCTCATGGCGGATGCCGTCCACGGTTTCAGCGGCATCCTCGACGACCGGAAGTCGCAAATTGGCTTCGAAGCGCTGCAAGAATATCCGGCCCTCCAAAACAGCCCTGTCTTGACCTTGATCAGGGCAGCCGCTATCCCACAAGATTGCCCCTGATAAAATCCGCTCCAGGCAGTCTTCAGAAAAATGGCTCGTTGCCAGGACTTGGATGGGGAACAAGGAAGATTCCTCAGCCGCAAGATCGGATTCCGGCACCAGGAGACAGTTGGAAAGCGAAAAATATTGCCTCTCCGGGTGAACCGGTGACAGCCAGTCAGCCGCCGCCTCACCTCCGTCATCCGGCATGCGGGAATAGATCAGGGTTTGATAGAGCCCGAGGGGTGAATAGACCTGGTCGCCCCGGCCCGAAAGGATGATGGCAGCCGTCCGGTCAGCCAGATCAGGAAGACCATCGGAAACCTGGGAAACCTGCAAATCTTCAGTTCCGGAAGCGGCTTCCTTTTCCCCTCTTGTACTTTCAGGCAATGCTTCGGGGGCCATGTCGATGGGGAAGGATCCCTCCCCTGGAACGTGCGCTTTGTCCATTTGACCTGTACCGCTCCAAAGAACCTGCCGGATGATCAGGCCGGTGACCACGAGCACGAGAAAGACTGCAGCGACCGAAGCCCAGCGCTGCCATGTCCGTACCCTGGCAGGGCGCACGACCATGACCGGCCGGGCCGGTTCCACATCACGGAGCAGGCCGCCGTTGATTTCCGACATGGCGTCCAGGAGAAGAAGGCCTTGTTTTTCTCTGTTCTTAATCACTGTATCCCCGTTCAATCAGTTCCATCTTCAGTTCCTGCCTCATCCGGTGCAAGAGCACCTTGACGGCTCCTTCCGTCGTCCTTTGCTCATGGGCAATCTCCTTGATCGATGAGGCAAAGTAATAGCGTTTCAAGAAGATGATCCTGCGCCGGTCCGGCTGTTTTTCCAGGTAGCCGCTGATCATCCTGCCCAGTTCCCTGACCTCCGCTGTCCGGGCCACATCGCTGCCCGAGGCAAGGATCTCCTCCAATTCGTCCAGGAGGAGCGGTATCTGACCCCCGCCCCTTTTCTCCCTGGTTTTGGCCCTGACCTTGTCGAGCGAAAAATTTCTGGCCACCTTGCAAAGGTAGGCTTTGAAATAGTGCGGTCTTTCCGGCGGGATGGCGTTCCAGGCCGCCAGGTAGGTGTCATTGAGACATTCCTCGACATCCTCCGGGTTGCCCAGGATGTTCCAGGACAAGGTCCGAAGCAGCCCCCCGTATTTGGCCATGGTGGCCTCGATGGCCTCCTCCGACCGTTCGAAATATAAATCCAGTAGGGCGCTGTCTGTTTTGTCCCCATCCGCTGCCACGATGCTGTGATTCCTGCCTTGGAAGTAGTGAGAGGCCGGTTCCCCCCTGGCAGAAATTGTAACATGCGGCAGCCTCCCAAAGCCCTATTCCCCCAAAGGGTTGCGGACGATCCCGACAAAGAGGGGAGTTCCCGCCTCATCCGTGATCAGGTAGAGGAAGGGGCGGTCCAGGATCAGGATCAGGGTCTCGATCTCCTCCGGGAAGGGCATGGAAGTTTCCTTCATCATGATCTCGGTATAGCCGGCCGCCTCCACGCCCTTCTCATCCAGGGCGATGTAGGTCTCCTGGGAGATGGCACTGACTTCAGCCTCCCGATCCAGCATGGCGGAAAAATCGGGAGCTTCTTGGACCATCCGGGTCAGGCCCAGCCCCTCCATGTCTTTCAGGATGTCCATCCTGGTCCGGTAACTGAACTTGGGAAGCTGGATGATTAGCTCGGCTCTTCCCCAGCCTGTTTCCCTGAGATCAGTCAAAAAGCCGGGGTCCTGGATCAAGTCCTCCGGTGTCAGCCCCTCCGCCGGCAAAATGAAGCGCATCTGGCCATTCATAAGCGGCAGCTGGCCTGCGGTGAAACGGTCGGTCTTGAGAACCGGATAAGAATCAAAACGCCCCCGAAGGTAGGGAACGGCTTCAAAGGTCCGGTCCAAGCCGTAAAAGACGTCGTCCTCGATGGCATCTTCGGAAAAGGGCTCCACCCAGTCTGCCTTGAAGTAAACCGTATTCATGAGGACCAGAAGCAGATAGGGGTCGCTTAAGTCAATCTTGGGCTTGATCTTGCCCCGGGTCTGCTCCTCCACCCAGCGGCTCATCCGGTCAGCTGTTTTTGGGTCGGCAAAATCGACGGCAAAGGCTGAGGCGTAGAAGTTGTCCGCCATCTGGTCCAGCCAGGCCTCTTTGACACCAGCCCCTTTTTCTCCCACCAGGTCTTGCCTGGCCCAGAAGGCATTGGCGATCTGTTCGGCCGCCCCCTTGCCGTCAACCGTCATCAGGGCGTAAAGATTGCGCAATTCCTCCCCGATATCCATGGCCTCCGGCGCGTCAAGGAAGGCGCGAAGGTCTGCTTTGGTCTTGCCGGCCGCCCCGGCTTCCAGCATGGCCAGGGCATAGTAGAGGCTCATGGGCGAGTAAAGTGAGTTTTGATCTGCCTTCCCATAGAGGACGGATCCCGATGTCTTATCGGCAAAGGCCCAAAGTGCCTGGCGAAAGGCATCGGACACATCGTAATAATCGACGCCCTCCTTGATCTTGCCCGGTGTGACCAGGGTATCAGCACTAACAGGATTGACGGCAGGTCCGCTTGCCTGGCAGCCGAATAGCGGTATCGCCAGCAAGAGCAGGCTCATCAGCAAAGCAATTTTCTTTTTCATGATTCTCACACTCCTTGAATCAGGTCTCCACCTCTTCTGACGTCAGGACTCGACGACGGTTACGCCCGGATTGCGGATGATGCCGACAAAAAGCGGCGCGCCGGCCTGGTCAGAGATGACATAGATGAAGGGGCGATTGAGGTGGATCTCAATGAGCTCGGTCTCCTGGGGCGCCCCTGAGTCCGCCATGAATACTTCCGTATAGGCAGCCGCCTCAATGCCCTTCTCATCCAGGGAGATGAAGGCCTCCTGGCTGATGCCGCTGACCCGGATCTCCCCGTCATACATGGCTGAAAAATCGGGGTTGTCGGTCACGGTGGCAGTCAGGCCCAAGCTGGCCATTTTTTCCAGGATGTCGATCTTGTTGTTGTAAGTGAATTGGGGCAATTTGAAATCGATGTCATAGAAGCCGGGCTCCTCCTCCCGCAGATCGGTTAGAAAAGCCGGATCCTCCAGCAGGTCCTCCGGCGTCAGCCCTTTGGCCGGTAGGATGAATTCGATAAAGCCATTCTTGAGCGGCACCTGAGTGGATACAAAGCGGTCCGTCCGAACTGCCGGATGCTGTTTAAACAGCCGGCTCAGATAGGAAGCTTCCAGGTTCATGGTCCGGTCGCCATAGAAAGGCCCATTCACCAAGCCGGGATCAAAACGGTCCGCCCACTCGGCCTTGAAATAGAGGGTATTCATCAGGACCAGTAAAAGGAGCGGATCACTGACGTCGATCTGTGGCTTGATCTTGCCCTTGGTTTGGTCTTCCACCCAGCGGCTCATTTTTTCGGATGTTTCGGGGTCCGTGAAATCGACGGCAAAAGCGGAGGCGTAGAAATGGTTGGCCATCTGGTCCAGCCAGCCATCCTTGAGACCCTCTTCCCTGTTGGCCAAAAGTTCCCTTTTAATCCAGAGGGCGTTGGCTACCTGCTCGATCGAGCCCTCCCGCGCCCCGGCCATGAGAGCATAGAGCTTGCTCAACTCTTCACCGATATCAGCTTCTCCCGCTGCCATCAAGCCGCGAAGATCGGCCTTGGTCGCGCCGGCCGCCCCCGCCTCCAGCATGGCCAGGGCGTAATAAAGACTGAGCGGCGAATAGAGTGAATTGACATAGGATTCGGCCTCCAGAGCCGCGCCCGATGTCTTGGCGGCGAAAGTCCACAGCGATTGCCTGAATGCTTCAGAGATGTCGGAATAAAAAACATCCTTCCTGACGGCCCCCGGTACAACCAGGGTGTCCGCGTAAACTTCATTTTCATTTTCAGGCAAGCTTGCATCCGTTGAAGGCGCAGACTTTGCGCTATCCTCCGGCTCTGTCACCCCGCAGCCCACCAGGGACGTGGCCAGTATCAGCAAACCCATCAGTATTGCCAGAGCTTTCTTCATGGTGTTTTCCTCCTTAAGATTGGGCGGGATTTCTTACGATCCCGACAAAGAGCGGCGCGCCCGCCTGATCCGAAATGACGAAGAGGAAGGAGCGGTCAAGATGCAGGTCCATGTGTTCGTCCGGGGCCAGGGGCATGGACTCTACGATCCCGATTTCTGTGTAGGCGGCCGCTTCAACCCCCTTCTCATCCAGGGCGATGAAGGCCTCCTGGCTGATGGTGCTGACTTCAGCCCCCCGGTCGATCATGGCGGAAAAATCCGGTCCGCCCTTGACAATGGCTGGCAGACCCAGTGATTCCATGGCCTTCAAGATATCTGTCTTTGTCTTATACTCAAATTTCGGCAGTTTCAAGTCGACACCGTAATCCCGCCAGGCTGCGCTCCGGAGGCCGGCCAAAAAGGCTGGATCCCCCAAGAGGTCCTCAGGACTCATTCCTTCCGCGGGCAGGATCAGGTCAAGCCTGCCGTTGGTCAGCGGCAGGGCTGCCGCCGTGAATTGATCAGTCTTTAGAGCCGGCAGTGAAATGAAGTCCCTGCGAAGATAGGAAATGTCCGTCAAGGTGCCTTCATGTCCGAAAAAGTCGCCCTTGACCACTTCATCCTCACGGAAGTTTTCGATCCAACCTGCCTTGAAATAAAGGGTGTTCATTAAAACCATGAGCAGGCCGGGATCGCTGACATCGATCTGCGGTTTGATCTTGCCCCGGGTCTCCTGCTCCACCCAGCGGCTCATCTCTTTGGCTGTTTCAGGATTGGTAAAATCGACGGCAAAGGCCGAGGCATAAAAATCATGGGACAGCTGATCCAGCCAGGCCTGCTTGACGCCGCCGCCAGAGCCGCCGACCAGATCCTTCCTGGCCCAAAGGGCATTGGCGATCTGCTCGATGGAATCTTCCCGGTCAATGGACATCAAAGCATAGAGTTTACCCAGCTCCGGCCCGATCGCCTGATCCCCATGAACCGCCATGAAGGCACGCAGCTCTGCTTTTGTTTGGCCGGCAGCTCCCGCTTCCAGCATGGCCAGGCCATAATAGAGGCTGACCGGCGAATAAAGTGAATTCGATGCGGCCGGCCCCGTAAGCGCGGCAGACGACGTTTTGCCCGCGAAAGACCAAAGCGTCTGCCGGAAGGCTTCGGATACATCCATGTAGTCGACGTCTTCACTGATTTTCCCCGGTGCCGCCAAGGTTTCCGCGTGGACCAGGCCTCCAGGTTTTTCCGTCTTACTTGCCGGTGGCGCTGCCGTTGGCTCCAGGTTGGGACCCGCTTTTTCACATCCCAGGGAAATGGTCAAGAGGATGGCCGAGGCCATCAGGAACAGGATCAATCTTTTCGTGCTCATGAGTCTGTCTCCTTTCGAAGCTGCTCTCATAAGCTATGACGACAAAAAGGGGGCAGGGTTACTTGTGAGCGGAAGTCTGAAAGGAATCAGGCTTGGGGATCAACCCAGACAAGAGGGTCTTCTTTTGCCGGTTTCGGGATGACAAGGGGCCCTTGGGGGAGCCTGGCCCGGATGGTCATGGCAGAAATACGCGCCCTTCTGTCTCTTCTGGCAGTCAACTCAATGTCGCCGTGTTCAGGGCAGGAGCCGGCCGCAAACCAGTGCCTTCCGGCCTTGATCTCGATCCAGTCGCCTGTGACTGGCCGGCCGCAGGCCGGGCAGACAAAGGAACGGCTCTCAAGATAACGGCGCGGGTCGTCTCTTTTACCGAGTTCCACGCGCTCCTCCCACTGGCTGACCAGGAAGGGGTCGTAAATGAAAGGCTTGAGCAGGGAGACAGCTTTCAGGCCAGGTTTGCCTTTTAATTCAGGTTTGACCGTTTCCTCCAGGATACGGGCCGCATAGACAGCATCCGAGAGGGCCTCATGAAAGGGAAGATCCTTGTCCAGCCTCAGGAAATCGAGCGCATATTCGATGGAACGCTGGTTGCCCCGGGTCGTCCCTTCAGCCAGCCTGGAGAAAACAGCCTGGATGTTAAGCGCCTTAAAGGGGGGCAGCTCCTTGACTGAGTGAAAATCCAGATTGGAGATCAGAACCTCCGGGTCCGAAGTTCCCCAGGAGGCGAAGACGGCCTGATCGCCTGCAAACTCAAAGAGTTGGCGGGCCGCCTGTTCAAAGGTTTTGCCATGGTTCAGGCTTTGCTGGGTCCGCCGGGTGACCTGGGCGATGTGGTACTGGATCTGCTTGTAGAGAACCGGTACGACACGGCGGTGGAAGCTGCCTCTTACCCGCAGCTGATCGTCCAGCTTGACCGCTCCGATCTCGATGATCTCAAAGGGCATCCTTGAAGCCAGCTCAGGGTCAACTTTTGGCTTTCGCGAGGCCGTGTTCCATTCAAGGTCGATGACGATCAGATCTTCCATCCGCTTAACGTGCCCGGGCTGAACCAAAAACGCCTTTCACCTTGTCGAAGAAAGATTTCCGGCGCTCGTAATTTTGTTCCGTCAGGCTGTCTTCAAACTTCTGGAGCATGTCTTTTTGCCCATCTGAAAGGTTGCGGGGCACTTCAATGAGGACGCGGACCTGGTGGTCTCCGCGGGAACCCGGACGATTGATATAGGGAATGCCCTTGCCGCGGAGCGTGTAGACATCGCCAGACTGCGTGCCCTCGCGCAACTTGAAAGCGGCCGGGCCGTCTATGGTCGGGACCTCAATCTCTGAACCGAGCGCCGCCTGTGCGTAGGTAATGGGCAGTTCGCTGAAGGTCCGGTTGCCTTCCCGGGTGAAGATGGGGTGCGGTCGGATGAAGACCTGGACGTAGAGGTCTCCGTAAGGTCCTCCCCGAAGCCCCGGTTCCCCCTCACCCCGCAAAGTCAGCATCTCTCCGTCATCGATGCCGGCGGGCACACTGACCAGGAGTTTTTTCTCCCGCATGATGATCCCTTCGCCATGGCATTGGCTGCAGGGTTTTTCGATAATCTGGCCGGTACCGCCGCAACGTGAACAGGTCCGCGTCGTCATGACCTGGCCAAAAAGCGTCTGCTGCTGGGTGTATTCCTGGCCCGATCCGTCACAGACGGGGCAGACAGCCGGTTCCGACCCGTCAGCTGTTCCCTTGCCCTTGCATTTGGGGCAGCGTTCGGCTTTCCGGATTGAAATTTCGCGCTCAGTCCCGAAGGCGGCTTCCATGAAATCAAGATTCATCCGGTAACGAAGATTGGCACCGCGTGTCGGCCCGGTCCGGCGGGCTGTCCGGGTCTGCTGGCCGAAACCGCCAAAACCCCCGAACCCTCCGAAACTGCCGAAAAGGGTCGAAAACAGATCATCCAGATTGATATCGTAAGCGGCCTGATGACCGGCGGCGAAGTTTTCATCGACGCCCGCGAATCCCAGCTGGTCGTAATTGGAACGTTTGTCAGGATCTGACAGGACCTCATAGGCCTCATTGGCTTCCTTGAATTTGGCTTCCGCATCCTTGTCATCCGGATTGACATCCGGGTGATATTTCTTCGCCAGCTTCCAAAAGGCCTTTTTAATGGTACTGTCATCCGCGTCCCGCGGGACACCCAGTACTTCGTAATAATCGCGTTTAGCCGCCACTTGATCCTCCATGGCCGAAACCGGCCGTTTACCATGTTACCACTTTGTCGGGCAAGCCGGATGTCAGATGCCAGGGGAGCGGGCGCCTTTTGACGCCCGCTCCCGCGGCTCCAGGGTCATGCCCGCTTCAGTTAATTCTCGTCACCGCCGACATCCTTGAAATCGGCTTCGTAAGTGCCCGGCTCCTGCTGCTGAGGAGGGGCTTCCTGCTCAGGCTGGGCCTGCTGCTGAGTCTTCTGGTACATGGCCTCTGAGGCCTTGTAGACCGCCTGGCTAAGCGATTCCATGTCTTGTTTCATGGCATCAAGGTCCCCCTTGCCGTGGCTGTCACGCAGTTTGGACAAATGTTCCTCGATGGCCGTTTTATCAGCCTCCTCGAACTTGTCGCCGGATTCCTTGAGCAGCTTTTCCGTTTCGTAGATGGTGGTCTCGGCCCGGTTCTTGGTGTCAACCTCATCCTTTTTCCTGCGGTCTTCCTCCGCAAAGCGCTCCGCATCCTTGATGGCCTGATCAATGTCGGCATCTGACAGGTTGGACGAGGCTGTGATGGTGATGTGCTGGGTGCGGTTGGTTCCCTTGTCGATGGCCGAAACGTTGACGATACCATTGGCATCGATGTCGAAACTGACCTCGATCTGAGGAATACCGCGCGGCGCGGGGGCGATCCCGTCAAGGATAAAACGCCCGAGCGACTTGTTGCCAGCCGCCATCTCGCGCTCACCTTGGAGTACATGGACTTCCACCTGTGTCTGGCCATCGGCGGCAGTCGAGAAGATCCGCTTCTTGCTGGTGGGAATCCGGGTATTGCGGTCGATCATGCGTGTCATGACGCCGCCAAGGGTTTCGATGCCCAGTGAAAGCGGTGTCACATCGATCAGAACCATGTCGTCGATGTCGCCCGCCAGGATGCCGGCCTGGATGGCCGCCCCCATGGCAACACATTCGTCCGGATTGATGCCCTTGAAAGGATCCTTGCCAAAGTAGCTGCGGACCATATCCTGAACGGCCGGGATCCGGGTCGAACCGCCGACTAGCAGAATCTTGTCGATATCTTCCGGCTTCAGGCCGGCATCCGACATGGCCGCATTCAAGGGGCCCTTGGTCTTTTCGATCAGGTCTTTGGTCATATCATCAAACTTGGCCCGTGACAGGGAAAGATCCAGATGTTTGGGCCCTTCCTGATCAGCTGTGATGAAGGGCAGGTTGATGGAGGCAGTCAGTACATTTGACAGCTCAATCTTTGCTTTTTCTGCCGCTTCACGCAACCTTTGCATGGCCAGCCGGTCGGAGGAAAGATCGACGCCCTGCTCCTTTTTCATGGTGTCAATCATCCAGTCAACAATCTTGTTGTCAAAGTCATCGCCGCCCAGGCGGGTGTTGCCGGAAGTCGATTTAACTTCAAAGACACCATCGCCGATCTCCAGGATGGAGACGTCAAAGGTGCCGCCGCCCAAGTCAAAGATGACAATCTTCTGATCGTGTTCCTTGTCGAGTCCATAGGCCAGCGAGGCCGCAGTCGGCTCATTGATGATCCGGTCCACGGTAAGGCCCGCGATTTTCCCGGCATCCTTGGTCGCCTGGCGCTGTGAATCCGAGAAATAGGCCGGAACCGTCACAACCGCATGGGTGACTGTCTCACCCAGGTAGGCTTCCGCGTCATGCTTCAGTTTCTGAAGGATCATGGCGGAGATCTCCGGCGGTGTGTAGGACTTGCCATCGATTGTATTCTTATGATCGGTTCCCATCTCGCGTTTGATGGACATGACCGTGCGATCCGGATTTTTTTGTGCCTGGTTTTTGGCAATCTGCCCGACCAGGCGCTCTCCTGTATTGGTGAAAGCGACCACCGAAGGTGTGGTCCGGCTGCCTTCCGCGTTGACGATGACAACCGGCTCACCGCCTTCCATGACCGATACGACAGAGTTGGTCGTTCCCAAGTCAATTCCTATAATCTTGCTCATCTTCTTTCCCTCTTTTCATCAAACTGTTTCCGCGCCCTCCTCCTGACTGTCCCGTGCCGGCGCGGTAAGCCGGGACATCAAGTAATTTTTCGTTGACCGCAGAGCTTCTAATTGACCACCCGGACCATGCTGTGCCGGATGACACGATCCCCCTTGCGGTAACCCTTCTGGTAGACTTCGACGACGTAATTCTCGGGAAGTTCCTCATCCTCGCCGTGGATGACCACCTGATGGATGCTGGGATCGAAGTCCGATCCCTTGCCATCGATTTCCGTCACGCCCAGCTTCTGGAAGGCTTCTTCCAGCTGGAGGGCAATCAGGACGACCCCCTGGGCAAATTCCCGTGCCTCATCTGTCGCGCAGGCTTGCGCCGCCTTGATGGCCGCGTCCACGCTGTCGACAACCGGAAGCAGCGCGCGGACGGTATCAATGACGGCTTCCTCATAGCCTGCCGCCCGATCCTGCCGTGTTCTCCTTCTGAAATTGTCGAAGTCGGCACAGACACGCAAGTAGCGGTCGTTGAGCTCACGCAGTTCATCCTCCGGTGATTTTTCCTCCCCCTCCTCCGCTTCCTCCATGATTTCGAGTTCCTCCGCAGGTTCGGCCGGAGCCATTTCCTGTTTCTTTTCTTTTTCCTTTGATCCGCTCATGCTTGTCCCTCTGTTCTTTTCTTTTCCCGACCGGACGCCTCATCATCACCGGCCGCCTGTCTGTAATGTTCACCGGCAGCTTCCATCAGGGCCTTGTTGACGAAGCTGATCTGGGAGATAATCCTTCCGTACTGCATCCGTTTCGGCCCGATGACACCGATCTGTCCTGATATCTGGCGGCCGATCCGGTAGGTAGTCGTAATGAAGGACATATCCTCCATGCCTTCCAGCGCGATCTCCTGGCCGATCCGGACCATGTAGGAAGGTTTGGTTTTGGGGATCGAAAGGGCCGACTCCCCCTCTTCCTCAAGCGCCTCCAGGCAATCGAGATCCCAGTCACATCCTTGGGCCCGCCGTTCTTCATGCTCCCGCCGCATTTCCATCATGTAACCGGCAACCATCTGTTCCTGGTGGACGGCCCGGTAAAAACGGTTGGCCCGGTCCACATCCCGGAATTCCGGCTGCCTCAGAAGGTAATGCCTGCCGTCCATAAAGACCTCGATTTTTTCCGTCTGCTTGATGGCCACGTAGGCTTCGTAGAGCACCTGGTTGACCAGAGCCTCGGGCAGCCCCGTCCCTTCGGCAGCCGATGAAATGGTGACCAGGGTGATGTCGTCCAGCTTCTTGCCGGCCAGGCAACGTTCCACGGCCCGGCCGATGCTGTCAAGCTGTTTTTCATCGATCATGGCGGGAATCCGGATCAAGCGGTCATGGACAACGCCGGCAGATAAGACCAGAACAACAATGGCCCGGCCCGGTTCGATCATCATGATCTTGATCTGCTCCAGGCTGGAGTCCGAGTATTGCGGCGACAGGGCGACTGACAGGTAATTGGTCTTGCCGGCCAGGTACTCAGCCGCGCGCTCAATCAACTCTCTGGCCTCATCCAGATTCTTGAGGAGAAATTCGCGGATTCCCAAGGCTTCCGCGGGAGATACCTCAGGCAGGGACATCATATTGTCAACGTAGGCCCGATAGCCCTTATCCGACGGCATCCTGCCAGCCGAGGTGTGGGGTTTCTCCAGGTAGCCCATTTCTTCAAGTTCCGCCATCTCATGGCGGATGGTAGCCGAAGAATACTGGAGATTGTGGCGTTCGACGAGCGACTTGGAACCGACCGGCTCGGCCGTTTCGACGTAATCATCTACAATCGCCTTGAGGATCTGCTTCTTGCGCTCGTCCATGACACCATCCCTTTCAAATATTAGCACTCGATCGCGTCGAGTGCTAATATGACTTTAACACCTGAGCGTAAGGCTGTCAATCAGGGGGATGTGGCGAAAGTGACAAAGAGGTGAAAATTCTCTGAATTCCGGAAAAATTGCCTTCAGAGCAGTTCACGGGCCACCCGGTCAGCAAAATCCAGGCCTTTTTCAGTCAGCCGGACGGCGGATTTCTCAAGGGCCAGCAGGCCCGCTTCTTCCAGCAGCCGAAGCTGCTCACCGAAGACCTGATCGTAGTCCAGGCCATGCCGTTCCCTGAAGCGGGAACGCGTCACACCCTCCAGGATACGGAGTCCCAGGATCATAGTCTCGATCCGGGCTGCTTTTTCATCCACTACTTCTTCGATGGTGGAGCGGCTGAAGGGACCCGCTGCGTCATGGTCCATCAGGGCTGTCCAATCCCCGAGTGAAGCGGGGTTTTGCCGCCGGATGCCCGCCATGTAGCTGGCGGCGGCCGGGCCTGCGGCCATATAAGGGTCGGCTTTCCAATAAGTCAGGTTATGGCGGGAGCGGGCGCCCGCTTTGGCAAAATTGCTGATCTCATAATGCTCAAAACCCAGTGAATTCAGCCTATGGATGACCCGGTGCGTCATCTCACGTTCCAGGCCGTCATCCGGAAACAGACCCGGTGAAGCCTCGAAGAGAGCGGCCAGCGGCGTTCCCTGGGCGAGGGTCAGGGCGTAGGAGGAGACGTGGCTGACCGGCAGCCCGGCAATCAGTTCCAACGTTTCATCAATGTCTTCCAGGGTCTGGCCAGGCAGTCCCGTCATCAGATCGACCGCGAGCTGGCTGATTCCTGCCCCGGCTGCCGCTTCAAGGGCAAAGATGACATCCATGACCGTATGGCGGCGCCCGATACGGCGCAGCAGCTTGTCCGATGATGACTGCAGCCCGAAACTGATGCGGTTGACGCCTGCTTCAGCCAGAATTTCCAGAGCTCCGGCCTTTTGTGCTGTACTGTAGGATTCGGGATTGGCTTCGATCGTGATGTCGCAGGAGGTGGCCAGGGAAAAAAGCTTTTCTGTCCGATCAATGAGGGAGATGAGCATGTCCGGCGGCAGAAGGGAAGGGGTGCCTCCGCCAAAATAGAGAGTCTCAAGGGGTGCCAGATGAAGGCCCTGAACTTCAGCTTCTTCAGCCAGCCGCTCCAGTTCCCGGATCAGGCTGCGGTGCCAGCTTTGAATCAGGCCGGACCCGGCCTGGGGAACCGAATAAAAATCACAGTAAAAACACTTGCTTTTGCAAAAGGGAACATGAATGTAAAGCGAGGTGACCGGCTGCTTGGCAGCATAGGTCACCCCGCCTGGATACAAAGGATCAGACTTGGTTTTCGTCATCCGCTTCCGCCGGCGCAATGTTGGAATCCGACAGCAGCTCCTTGAAGGATACGGCCAGGCCGGCCAGACCCTGCATATTGGAGGGAATGATAATTTTCGTGGCCCGCCCATCCGCCACCGCCGCCATGGTTTCCAGGCTCTTGATAGCGATCAGGGCTTCATCGGCGCCCACATCCTTGATCATCTGGAGCCCTCTGGCAGTCGCCTCCTGAACCTTCAGGATGGCCGCAGCCTTGCCCTCTGATTCACGGATGGCCTGCTCTTTTTTGGCCTCCGCCCTCAGGATGGCCGCTTCTTTCTCACCTTCAGCCACCCGGATCAGGGCTTCTTTCTTACCCTCGGAAATCAGGATATTCTCGCGTTTTTCGCGCTCGGCCTTCATCTGGCGTTCCATGGCTGTCTGAATCTCGCGCGGCGGGATGATGTTTTTCAACTCAACCCGGTTGACGCGGATCCCCCAGGGATCGGTCGCCTCGTCCAGGGTCTGCCGCATGCGTGTATTGATGACATCGCGCGACGTCAGGGTCTCATCCAGTTCAAGGTCGCCGATCAGGTTGCGCAGGGTGGTAGCCGACAGATTTTCGATGCCGATGATGGGGTTTTCAATCCCGTAGCAATAGAGCACCGGATCGACAATTTGGTAGAAAACGACCGTGTCGATCTGCATGGTGACGTTGTCTCTTGTTATCACAGCCTGGGGCGGAAAATCTGCCACGCGCTCCTTCAGCGAAACCCGGCGTTCAATCCGGTCGATGAAGGGCATTTTGGCGTGGATGCCCGTCTGCCAGGTCGCCTTGTAGGTGCCCAGGCGTTCGATCACGAAGGCCGTGGCCTGCGGGACGACCCGGATATTGCGGATGAAGAGGACCAGGATGGCCAGGGCGACGAGGCCCAGCACAATCAGCCCCCAGTTAAAGGGCGCCATGGCGCCTGCCACCAAGAACAATTTCATAATTTTCTCCTTTTCTGACTCTCAATCAAGGTTCGGGCTCTTGTTCGGATTCCAGGGGCTCGACCGGCACGACGATGGCCTTGACGCCGCGCAGGCCGATCACCCTGACGGGTGTTCCCTTGGGAATAAACGTTTCATCTTCGGTACGTGCACTCCATACCTGGCCTTCCACCCGGATCAGGCCGCCGCCGCTGGTCGGGTTGATGGCATCGGTGACGACACCTTCCTTGTTCATGATGCGGTCGGCATTGGTGGGCGTGATCAAGCGCTTGCCGAGTTTCGGGCGGATCAGGAGGATAAAGATCAAAAATCCGCCGATGGAGCAGGCCGCGAAGAGGACGAATTGAACCGTCAGGGATGCACCCAGCAGGGCGGCAATCATGGCGATCAGTGCGGCTGCGACAAACCAGATGGAAACCAGATTCAGGGTGGCCAGCTCAGCGACTGCCGCGGCCGCCATGATCAAACCCCAAAAGAGGGCAGCTGAGAGGCCCAGGATCACGGTTTCCAAGATAAGTGGATTCATTTTCCCCTCCTTTTCCTGCCGTCAGACCGTCGCATCCCGGTCCGGCTAATCCTTATAGTCATAGTTGAGCGGCCCTTTTCTCGTCAGCTGAACCAACACGAAGGCAGTGTTATTGATGCGCTGGACCAGCCTTGGAACGATGACCTGTTTTGAATTGTCCTTGGGGCTGCGCCCTGCACCCGTTTCACCGGGCGGCAGTCCATCCGGATCGATGGCGGGGATGGTCTGGCCCACTGTTTGTTCATCCATTTGACGGAACAATTCCTCCAGGATGCCGGTCTGGTCAAAACGGGTGCCCGAAATCACACCTCCCGTGTCCTGGAAATAGGGATTGCGGCTTTCGATGTAGACATCATCCGTCGTTTTGACCCGGTAGTCTCCTGATTCCATGAAGACGACTGGAATGCCAGCCCGGTCAAAAGGCGTGTGGTCCGACAACTTGGTTGTCCATTCGCGAAAGACCGCCTGGCCCCCTGAATCCAGGTCCACAAAGAAAGAGGCCTGGTTGGTATAGATGGCATAGCGGTTTCGCGTGTTGAGCTGAAACTCAAAGAAGATATCCGTGACCTGGTAGAGCTTCCGCCTTTTCGCATAGTCCTTATACTCGCCGCTTCTAACTGAATTCTGGCCTGCATGTGCATAGACTTTGTCGCCTGCATAGACGGGGCCGATATTGACCATGACATCGATTCTGCGCCGTTCTTCCGAAGAAAGTGAAGACAGGAAATGACTGGCGCCCCGGTAGTTATCCGTACCAGCGCCAAAAAACACAAAAACCAGATCGTAGCCGGGCGCTTCCTGGCGAAGAATGCGTGCCGCCGTCAGAACAGAGGCAACCCCCGATGCGTTGTTATGGATCCCGTCAGGGAGGAGCACCTCTTCTTCCTGTCCGTCCTCCGTTTGTTCCGGCAGGATGAAGGCGGGAGTGTCATAGTGGGCGCCGATAACCATGATCCGGTCGTTTACTTCCGCCGGCAGCTGTCCGGGATCTGACCCGTCACGCTTTTGTGCCAGCTGGAATCCCCTGCCCTTCAACCGGGCGATGACATTGGCTGAGCTTTGACGGCCGCCCTCCTGGTCTGTCACTGTAAAGGTCTGTTTTTCCGGTTGGTAGCCGTATTTTGTCAATTCTTCCATGATCAGGTTGGCCGCCCTGGCTTCCTGGTCTGAATAAGGGATCCGGTGCGGGCAGGAAGAAGCCAGTTTGCGGGCAAACTGTGCACCCTCCTCTCCGTATGCGGCAATTTCGGGGACCTCTTCATCCGCTTCCCGCGAACAGGCAGCAAGCAGGGAAAAACAGCAAAGGAGCGCCAGCAAAACCGCCCAAAAGCGGTAAACCGGGCCGTAAAGCCGGTGATCACTCTGATGATTGATTTCAGCTCTTTGAACCACCTCGAACCCCTCCGGAGAAGTCTTGGCAGGCACCTTTTCTCACGCAAGTATAACACAGCGCTGTCGGGCCAAGAGGCCGTCCGAACGACTTCCTTATGGTATGATTCAGGCATGAAAACCGTGATGAAAGCACGATTTCACAAGACATTTCCCTCCAGGGCGGCGGACCGCTTCCTCTTGGCCGCTGCCTTCTTTCTCCTTCTTTCTTTTTGCCTTCCTTCACTTCCCGTCAAAGCCCAAAGGATGAGCGACGGATTTGATCCCGAAACGCAACTCCCTGCCGTCTACTCAATCGGCTCTCTGCAGCCGTCAGAATTGTATGCAAAAAACAGCGAGACGGCTCTTGAGATTCCGGCCGTTGCCCGGCTCATGACCCTTTACCTGGCGCTGGAAAGGCTATCATCCGATGAACAGATTCCGGTCAGCGGACTGGCTGCCCGCTACGACCGGGAAGAGCGCAGGGATAACCGCTACGTCATGAGAGCCGGTGATTCACTCCCGCTCCGGTATCTGCTCCTGCGCATGCTCTACAACAACTCGGACGCGGCAGCCATCGCCGTGGCCGAAAAGATTTCCGGCTCGCAGGAGGTTTTTCTTCAGGAAATGCAGCGCACAGCCGGTCTTTTAGGTATGAACAAGACGGAATTTTTTGCCTGCGACGTCGCGCGCGCTGAACGCGAGTCGGAAATACCGGAGGAAATTTCCGAAACAGCGCACGTCTGGGAGGAGCAGCAGAAGGCAGCCAGCGGGCAGCCCCTCTCCCTGCCTGAGGCAGGTCAAACCGTCAAAACGGCCAGGACAAGCCTGCGGGACGTCATGCGCCTGGTTACCACCCTCTTGAGCAACTCGCGGGCCAAGGCCATTCTCGGCGTCACTGACGAACTGGTACAAATCACTTCCGGCGGCATGGCTCAAATTGTTCCCATCCGCTCATCTGCCAGTCACCTGATGACCCTTTCGGAAAACAGAATCAGCGTGGCCTACCTGTCCTTATCCAACCGCTATTCGCTCCTTTGCTGCTGGGGGACCACACCAGCCAACATCCCGGTGACCACCGTGGCCGCCCACCTGCGCCAGACAGGCATCATGCAGCCGGCACTCCAGCTCTACTCCACCCTGGATGCCTTTTACGACAGGTCTTCGCTCACCCAGGCCGGCGGCAAGTACCCGGGCGCCTCTGAAAAAGCAGCCAATGGCGAACTCTTCGATCTGGTTTATCTGGATTCAGTCGATTACATCCACCCCAAAACCGATCACTATCTTGAGGAGAAGCTTGATTATCTTGGCAATGCCCCCTATCCGCTTCCCATCCGGAAAGGCGCCATGACGGGCCAGGTCATTTTCACCTTGAAAGACGGCATGCAGATCCCTGTGCGGGTGGGTTCCGACCGGGATATCCTGACCGACAGCAACCTGGTCAGCCGCGCGCTTCTGCTTTTGCAGGGCAACCCCAATTTGGCCTATACCATCCTGGGGCTGACCTTGATTTTGTGCCTGGCCCTCCTGATCGTTCTTGTCCGTGAATCCATCAGGCTCCGTTACTGGTTCAGGCTGCAGCGAGTGGAACAGATCGCAGCAAGCGCCCGCTCCATCCTGTTGGGGAAAAAAACCGGCATGGAAGATTAGGACTTCCGCTGTCTCGAAGGTGAGATCCGCTGGTCATAAAAAATTTCAAATTGAGCCAGCGCGTACTGATAAATGAAGAGGAAAAGCTGAAGAAGCGCCGCCAGAATCCCCGCGGTGATCAGCCATGAGGCGGGGGCGTACCGAAGGGCAAATATCTCCGAACCGAAGAGCAGAATAAGGATGAAAAGCAAGGCGGTCATGACCAGGTGCGTGATCAGCCTGGCTATGGGAGGGGGAACCATCCGCCTCAGCCAGACAATGAGCAGGGGCAGGACCCCAAAAAAAAGACCAAATTGGGCGGCGGTCACGATTCCCGGCGCCAAAAGGGCAAGAAAGGAGGCAAGCAGGTAGACCAGAAAGGCGCCGCCCTTTCCCGTCTCGCGGTCCGCGACCACGATGACAAAGGAGGCGATCATGAGGACAAAAAGCCTGCCGGTCGGCAGAAGCCCCGCCCCCAGGAGCAAGAGCCAGCATAAAGCTGTCAGCAGCGCACCGGCAGCAATCTTATAGGAGTGTTTGGAAGGGCCGCCCCTCTGCCTCGCCATGATCCGGTCTCAACAGCAAAGGCAAAGATCGCCGCCCATGCATTCGCAGCAAGAGTCCGCGCAGCAAAGGCAAGTCAGGGTCTGGCAGCAGGAATCGCCCCCGCAGCCCGAGCGGTAGTAGGGCGACGGGTTGGGATTGCTATAAGGGGAACCATAAGGCGGAGGCTGGTTGGGAGCCTGTTGGCGGCTCCAGGCTGAATGGCTCGTCTGCTGTTGATTGCCCAGTGTGATGGCATCATAGGCCGCATTGATCTCCCGCATCTTGGCCTCGGCCAGTTCCTTGGCCCGGGAGTCCGTGAACTGATCGGGGTGGTATTTTCTGACCAGCTCACGATAGGCGTCACGGACTGTTTCCTCCGACGCCCCATGGGGGATGCCCAAAACTTCATAGGGATTGTTGTTCATCTAATCCTCCGCCGCAGGCCCTGCTTTCAGAGGGCAGGAAGCCGCTCACCGGCCAAAACGCGCTGCCTGGTGGCGGGCAGTCCTATGGTTACGATATTATACACGAGTCCCCCCAGTTGCTCATAGGAAAGCAGGGCCAGATTGCGATCCACCGTTTCCTCGGCTTCAATCAGCAGGCTTCGGGCTGACACAAGCGCCTCGTCCCGGGTCATCGCCAAAAAGTGGTTGGGGTTGCCCTTTTTCCTGTCCCGCTCCAGGTCATCCACCGCGTCCATCAGATAGATCCAGCGCCCCAGCGCCTGACCGGCATCTCCCAAAAGCAGTGCCATCACACCGCTCTCATCTTCCCTTTTAAGGAGGGAAAAACCGCTCAGAAAGATCATTTTCAGAATCGAACCGAAGCAGTCGGCTGTTTCCTCAACTGAATCTCCCCTTTCAAGCTGGCTAAGCCTGCCCAGAGCTTCTCTGATCGAGGTATTCAATTCAGGGTGGCGCGCCATGACCTTGCGGGCGGAAGGGCGAAAAAGCAGAGCCTTCAGCCTGCCGCGGACGGGCCGGTCATCCGCCGCATCGTCCCTGGCCGAGTAAAAAGCCAGAAGACAGGAAAGATCAGCCGCGAATTCCAGTACGGGGCTGGAGGCCAGGACCGGCTTCTTTTTCAAGGGATTCAAAACACAGGACTCCTGTTTGACTGCAAGCGCTTCCGTTGACAGGGCCAGCAGGATGAGGGAAAGAAAAGTCATGTCGTAGGTCACCGCTGTCCGCGGGATCTGACCGCAGCGGCGGCCAATGCTTTTGCAAAGCCCGCAATAGATGGCCCGGTAAGCAGTAAAGTCACGTATTAAAAGATCCGGCTTTTCCGGCCTGACATATCCGAACATGGGCGTAAAAACTCCTTGCCGGCAGGCAAATCCGCGTCCTTTCAGGCCCCTCTATGTTATCATCAGGATTGATTCTTGAGGAATCGATTTTTCATCCGGGAACCGATACAAATGCCAAATAGAAAAGTCAAGACCAGATTCGCGCCAAGCCCCACCGGCATCATGCATATTGGCAACCTCCGGTCAGCCCTCTATGAATACCTGATCGCCCGGTCCATGGGCGGCGCTTTTATCCTGCGGATCGAGGACACAGACCGCGGCCGCTACCTTGAGGGAGCTGTTGAAGTCATTTACCGGAACCTTGAATTGTGCGGGCTGACTCATGACGAGGGCCCTGATATCGGCGGCCCCAATGGACCCTACACGCAAAGCGAACGGCTCCCCCTCTACCGGAAATACGCTCAAGAGCTGGTCCTGCAAGGCCATGCCTACCCCTGTTTTTGCGCCTCAGCGGGCTCATCGGAGACCGATGAGGGAGAAGAGGCCGCAAGCTTCGGCTATGACCGCCGCTGCAGGGGCATCGATCCGGAACTTGCCAGGGAGCGGATGGCATCGGGCGAAACTTATGCCATCCGGCAGAAGATGCCGCTTGAAGGATCAACTTCTTTCTCTGACGAGGTTTACGGCACCATCACCGTCAACAACCGGGAGCTTGAGGATCAGATTCTCCTCAAATCGGATGGCTTCCCCACCTACAATTTTGCCAATGTCATCGATGACCATCTGATGGAGATCACCCATGTGGTCCGCGGTTCGGAGTATCTTTCCTCCACACCCAAATACTGCCTGCTTTATGAGGCGCTGGGCTGGGAGATCCCCCGCTTCGTTCACCTGCCCCTGATTGTGGGTGAAGACGGCAGGAAGCTTTCCAAGCGCCACGGCTCCACAGGTTTTGATGACCTGATTAAAGAAGGTTACCTGCCCGAAGCCATCGTCAACATGATTGCTTTTCTGGGCTGGTCGCCCGGGGGCGAAACCCGGGAGCTTTTTTCACTCAAGGAGCTTGAGCAGGCTTTCCACATCGGGGGCATCAATAAGGCGCCGGCTGTCTTTTCCTACCACAAGCTGGATTGGATGAATGAGCAGCACATCCGGGCCATGCCCTTTGACCGGTGGAAAAAAGAGGTCAAGGAACTGGCTGATCCTGCATTCAAGGGAAGGCCCTACGCCCTCGACCAGCTGGCACAGGTCCTGCAGCCGCGTGTGACCAAGCTTTCCGACATCCCGTCCATGATTCGCTTTCTGACTGAGCGGCTGCCCCTTTCCCGGGATCTCTTTTTCAATAAGCGTGCTAAACTGGACGCTGACCGGGCAGCCGTCATTCTCCGGGCAATCTGCCCCGGGCTGCAAGCGCTGGACGACTGGACTGAAGCGGGCCTTCATGACCTGCTGGAGAAAACGGGCCAGGCCCTTGACATTAAGAAGGGTCAGCTGATGGGGTCGCTTCGCGCCGGTCTGGCGGCCCAGCAGGTCACCCCGGGCGGTGCCATCGAAACGGCACTGATCCTGGGACGCCGGGAGTCACTTGAGCGGCTTGATCGTGTACTTAAATTTCTGGATGAGGCATAAAAGATGGAGAAAAATGAGGTGAAGAGACTGCCCGGTCTGGTGACGGGCGTGACCCCGAAAGAAGAAATTTCCACGGGCAACAAGATTTCACATTTTATTCTTGATGAAATTGTCAAGGACACCGGCCCGGGTGGCCGCCTTGAGGGTTTGCGGGTCCACACCCGCTTTCCGCCCGAACCCAACGGCTACCTGCACATCGGTCATGCCAAGGCCATCATCATCGATTTTGGAACAGCCGAACTTTTAGGCGGGCTTTGCAACCTCCGCATGGACGACACCAACCCGGTCAAGGAGGATGAGACCTTCGTCCAGGCCATCAAGGACGATATCCACTGGCTGGGCTACGACTGGAGTGACCGCTTTTTCCACGCCTCCGACTATTTCGAAGAAATCTACCTTTACGCGGAGGAACTGATCCGGAAGGACCTCGCCTTCGTCTGCGAACAGACGCCCGAAGAGGTCCGCCAAGCGCGGGGCACCTTGACCACGCCCGGGACCGAGAGCCCCTGGCGAAACCGGCCCCTGGAGGAGAGCCTGGATCTTTTCAGGCGGATGCGGGCCGGCGAATTCCCTGACGGCCGCTACACCCTGCGGGCCAAAATTGACATGAGCGACGGCAACATGAATATGCGGGATCCGGTCATCTACCGTATCCAGCACGCCAGCCATCACCAGACGGGTGATCGGTGGTGCATTTACCCCATGTACGATTTCGCCCACCCCATCAGCGACTCATTGGAGCATATCACGCACTCCCTGTGTTCTCTTGAATTCGAAGACCATCGGCCGCTTTATGACTGGGTCATCAATAATTGCTCGCTCCCCGTCAAATCCCGTCAGATTGAGTTTGCCCGCTTGGATATCAACTACACGGTCATGAGCAAGCGCAAGCTTAGGGCCCTGATCGAAGAAGGCCTGGTCGATGGCTGGGATGACCCCCGCCTGCCCACCCTCTGCGGTTTGAGACGCCGTGGCTATACGCCTCGTGCCATCAGGGATTTCAATGAACGCAATGGTGTCTCCAAAGTGCCCAGCATGGTCGACATCCGCTTTTTGGAGCACTGCCTGAGAGAAGACCTGAACAAGCGGGCCCCCCGGGCCATGGCTGTGCTTGACCCAATCCGGCTGACCCTCACCAACTATCCGGAAAACCAGGAGGAAACCTTTGCCCTGGAGAATTTGCCAGGAGATCCAAACGCCGGTACACATGACATTACATTCTCTCGTCATCTCCTGATCGAACGCAGTGATTTCGAAGAAGTACCGCCAAAAAAATACTACCGGCTCTTCCCCGGCAACCTGGTCCGCCTGAGGGGTGCCTACATGGTGCGCTGTACCGGCTGTGTCAAGGACAGTCGCGGCCGGGTCATCGAAGTCCTGGCCGAATATGACCCAGGGACCCGTGGCGGCACGGCCGCGGATGGCCAGAAGGTCAGGGGGACCATCCATTGGCTGGATGAGGCCACGGCAATTGAGGCAGAAGTCAGGCTTTACGATCATCTCTTCACCGTCGAGGCACCCGACGATGACGAGCGCGACTACCACGAACTCCTCAACCCCGATTCGCTGACTGTGATTGAAACGGCTTTCGTCGAACCCTGGCTGAAAGAAGACCGGTCATACCTGGGCTACCAGTTCATGCGCCTGGGCTATTTCATCCACGACAGCCATGACACTTCGGAAAATAAACTGGTCTTCAACCGGTCGGTTAAACTGAAGGATTCCTACCGGCCTGACTGAGCAGAAAACCTTTCAGTTCTTGTCCCGGCAAAGAATCCTCATTTTCGCACGATATCCAGTCAAATATCGTACGAATACAATTAAATTTTATTTCTTTATGCTACAATAGTATCGTACGAATATGAATCTCTGAAAGGATCTTTATGCTGCAGATTACTATCACCGAACTGAAAAACCAAACGGGCAGGTATTTGGCCCTGGCTGACAGAGAAACAATCTATGTCACCAAACACGGCAAGCGGATTGCCAAGATAAGCGGAACCCGGATTGGAAAAGAGGAGGCTGTAACCTCACTGTTTGGCTTGCTGCCAAATGACATCGACCTTGATGAGGCAAGGACGGAGCGCCTCCGGTGAAGGTGCTTCTGGACACCAATATCCTGCTTGACGCCCTGGCCGACCGCCAGCCGTGGGCGGAGGATGCCTGTAAGATTATCCGGCTTGTTGCCCAGGAGAAAATCGACGGCTACATCACGGCCAACAGCCTGACTGACATCCATTACCTGATCCGCAAGCACCGCTCGGAATCGGTCGCCCGGGAGGCGCTGGATAATATCTTGCAGGTTTTCAAGCTGATCGACCTGCTTGGATCGGATTGCCAAAAGGCCCTCGATCTTTCCATGCCGGATTACGAAGATGCGCTTGCTTTGACCCTGGCCGGAAAGGCCGGCGTGGATTTCATTGTTACCCGTGATCTGGCTTTCATTGCACATGGCATGGTGCCGGAAACCCTTCAGCCGGGCGATTTCCTGGAAAAAACGGAACTCCGGGGGATTCCGGGTCACTGAACTCAGGAGAAGCCTAAAAAAGACCCCCATGGCGGGGGTCTTTTTTATAACAGGAAAGGGCGGGCCGCCATCAGTGGCGAATGATCTTCTTGGCCGTTGTCTTGGGGAACTCCGTATCCCTCAGGGAAATGGAGCGGACCGCCTTGTAGGTGATGAGCCCACTGTTGACTTCCTTGACCACCTGACTGATCTTTTCCTTGATTCTGTCGTCGGTCAGAGGCAGCCCCTTGAGCTCCGGATCCTCGTCGACGGCTTCCCGGTCGGGGAAGATCTCAGCATGGATCAGGCTGTCCCCGTCTTTCCTCTCCTTGCCCGACACCACAGCTTCCGCGATCAGGGGGTGCTGGGTCAGGAGAAACTCAATCTCTTCGGGGAAGATGTTCTTGCCGTTCTTGGTCACGATGATATTGGCTTTGCGGCCCGTGATGATGACAAAGTTGTTTTCGTCCAGGTAGCCATAGTCACCGGTGTGGAAGAAGCCCTCCTCGTCGATGACCTCCCGGGTCGCCTCCTCATTCTTGTAGTAGCCCAGCATGACGTTGTCACCGCGGCCCGCGATCTCACCGATGCCGTTCTCGTCAGGGTCAAGGATCTTGACATCCACGCCTGGCAGGGGCAGGCCGGCCGACCGGTTATTGAAGTATTCCGCACGGTTCAAGGCCAGAATGGGCGCACACTCCGTCAGCCCATACCCCTGGATGCAACCGAAACCCAGATCCTGCATGTCGGAGAGAAGCTCGGGGGCAATGGCCGCGCCGCCCGCGATCAGGAGCCGGATCCGGCCGCCGAAGTTTTCGTGGACTGAATCAAAGATCTTGCGGCGTAGGTCAATGCCCACTTTGCGGAGGGCCTTGGTCAGTTTCAATCCGAAATTGAATTTTTTGGCCAGTTTGGGGTCTCCCTTGACCTTCTTCATGACGCCCCGGTGGAAGGCCTCCATCATGAGGGGGACCACCAGGACGATGGTGGGCTTGGCCTCCTGCATGTTGGGCACAATGTAGCGCAGGCCTTCGCAGACGGCCACCGAGCAGCCCCGGTAAAGCGGGCAGAGATAGCCGCAGGTGCATTCATAGGTGTGGTGGATGGGCAGGACTGACAGGAAGGTGTCATTCTCGTCGATATAGACCATGGAACACATGCCCATGAGGTTCTTGCAGATATTCTTATGGCTCAGCATGACGGCCTTGGGGTTGGAGGTCGTACCCGAGGTAAAAAGCAGGATCTGCATGGCCTCCGGGTCCAAAGGCAGGGCCTCATAGGCCTTGTCCCCTTCAGTCAGGGCGCTGGCTCCTTCCTGCAGGATATCCCAGAAATAGAGGTCGGACTCCCCTTCAGCCGGCAGGTCAAAATCAATGTAATGCGCGATGCCCGGCATGCGGTCACGGACACTGTCGACAACCTCCTTTTTGCTCTTGGAGAACAAAAGGACATCGGCCCCCGAGCTGGTCACCAGGTTGACCACTTCATTGGCCGGCTGCTCCTTGTCCAGGGGAACCACCACAGCCAGGCCGTTGACAACCGCCAGATAGGTCACGTACCACTCGTAGCGGGTTTCGGCATAGATGGCCACCCGGCTCTTTTCATTGATCCCCAACCGCATCAGGCCGGTTCCCAGAGCGCGGACATCGTCCGCGAACTGTTGGTAGGTGATGGGAAGGTAGGGCCTTCTGCGATCGATTTTCAGATTGACCGCCTCTTCCGAGCGTGGCATGACCTGGCGGGCGGCGATGGGATCCTTGGTCCAGTAAGCCGTTTTATCGGCATAAAGTTTTTCACTTTGGCGGAGCATGTCGCGAAGATCAGTGATCTCCCGAACCTCTACCAGAGGGTATTTGTAGATATCAGTCTTCATGGGTCTCCCTCCCTGTGTCTTTATCAGACTATCCTGGTATTTTACAGGTGCTTTCATGGCAAGGTCAAGAAACAAACTGTGAACAAAGGCTGTGAAAGAGTTGAATTCCCGGAGGATCTTCAAAGAATCTTCATTAATTCCGGACGGTCTTTGCCAGGTAGCGCTCCACCGATTCGATGCATTTGTCGAGGAAAGCTTCCTCGCCAAAGGTATTGATTTTGAAGAAAATGGCCTGGCTGCCGCCTGAAGTGATCGCCGATAAACGAAGCTGATTGCCCTCCCCGGCCACCATGAGATTGAGACTGACCCGGTTGCCGCCGATCCAGCTGTAACGCTCATAGACGCGGACCGCGATCCGGACCGGTCCCATGAAGAGGTCACTGCCGTCTTCATAGCTGGCCGAGACGCTGCCCCGGGTGATATCCAGGTGCAGGTGATTGAGCAGGCTGTCGAAATCGCCTGTCAGATAGCGTTCATATTTAGCCATGAGATCCTTTACCTCCTCCATGCTGCGGTAAACCACCGCCTTATTATAGGGTTTTATCAGGGAAAAGCGAAACGGCTTGCCTTCCCTGCCCCCGGGGTCGTATGATCAGTGCATCAAACAGGGGATGTGGGAGGGCTGCCGTGCTCGAGATTGAACTCAAGGCATCAATTGATGACCAAACATTCGAAAACCTGGATGAGAAGCTGAAAGGCCGCTTTATTTACCTTCAGTCCCTGGAGGAAGAAGATCACTATTACAATGCCCCCGATCGCGATTTCAAAAAGACCGATGAAGCCCTCCGGATCCGCGAAATACGGGGTACCGAAAAACAAAGCTGCCTGACCTACAAGGGGCCCAAGCTGGATGCCCTGTCCAACACCCGGGCCGAGTACGAGACCCCGGTCGATCAAGCCCAGGCGCTCCATGAGATCCTGAACGCCCTGGGCTACCGGGTCATCCTGGCTGTCAGAAAAAAGCGCCTTGAATACGGGGGTACCGGGGACCTCGAAGACGTCACCCTTTGCCTGGATCAGGTGGAGAACCTGGGGGCTTTCATTGAACTGGAATATGTGGCGCCGGACCACCTCTCAGACAAAGAAAGGGAAGGCGTCCGTGACCGCCTGCTTTCCCTGCTTGATGACCTGGGTATTCCCCGCCGCAGGCTTGTCAGAGAATCCTACCTGGAACTCTTGATCAGGCGGGCCACGTCAAAGAAATCCTCCCAGGGCTCGTAAGGCACGCCTTGTTTTTTTAAGATGGCCGCCAGGGTGTCCCGGGCAAAGACCTGTTCGGAAGCCAGGGCCATGCGGACATCGGTGTGGCCGTCACCGGCACAGATGGCCTCTTTGTAGCTGTACTGCGCCATGATCCGGGTCTTCTCCATCAGGTCGCCCTTATCCTCGTAAGGTGAGATGAGGCGAATCCTGCCGTCAACGCAGCGGGTTTCCACACTGTGGACATCAAGCAGCCGGTCCCGGTAGGGGGACAGTTTTTCCTCGATGACGGGTTTCAGGCCGCCCGAGATGACCACCACCGGAATCCCTTTTTCCTCCGCCAGATCCAGGAGTTGGTCAAAACCGGGCCGCAGGGGGACGTTTCGCACATAGGCCATGATGTCCGCCATACGGTTGCAGGGGATCAGGCTGAAGGCCAGGTGGAGGGTATCAGCCAGACTGCGCCTGCCTTCCAGCATCTCCCGCTCTTTCTCCTCATAAAGGAGGGGGTCGATGCAGAGCCGCATCGACCCCTCCAGGGTTTCCTCACTGGTGATCGTCCCGTCAAAGTCCAGAAAGAGAATGGTTTCGTACATAAAGCCTACTTCATCAGATCAAAATTTTTCAAAACGTCAGGATCAAGCATCTCGGCCATCCGCATCAATTCCTTGTGCGTCTTGGCGTACTCGAGCAGGTTGATCCCCTCAACCGCCGCGTCAATGGCCTGGCGCATGGATTTGGCGCCTGCACAGCTGCCGTCGGGATGGCCGTGGACGCCGCCGCCCGCCGCCAGGATGATGTCGGTTCCCAGGGCATCAATCATATTTTTTACCACCAGCTGGGTGGTGCCGCCGGAACAGGCGTACATCATGGGCTTGATGTGCCACCAGGGCTGGGTGAAGAACTTGAAGCTGCGGTAGAAGGTCTTGTAGGGGATGGGGAATTTGCCCCAGGGGTGGCCATTGATCTGGAAGTCACCGCCTGCCAGCCGCGTCAGCTTGCCGATGACCAGGGGTGCCGAGATACCGGTATAGGTGGAACCGGCGTAGGCGCCCACAAAGTCCACATGGGCCAGAATGGGAACCTGGATGTCCGGATCCTCGGCCAGCATCTGGAGGGCACCGTGGCTGGCGGTGTAGACATTGAGCATGAGGCTGTTGGCCCCATACTCGATGGCGCGCAGGGCATTGTCCCTGATCTTGTCCGCCCGGTCGGTAATGTTGACCGAGTAGAGCGTGTGCTCACCTGTTTCCTCAAAGACTTTTTTCTCCATGGCCATGAATTTGGTGACGCGCTCTTTGAGGGGGCAAAAAGCCTCGTCCGCTGGCAGAAGTTCGTCGTCCTTGATAATATCTACACCGCCTTTAGCCGCCTGGTAAAAGATCTCGGCGCCCTCGTCGGGCGTCCAGCCCAGATTGGGCTTGATCATGGCATTCAAAAGGGGCCTGTCCGGCACTCCCAGGACATCCCGCAGACCCTGGACCCCGAATTTGGGGCCTGTAAACTGGTCCACATAGCGCTTGGGGAAAGCCACGTCAATCCACTTCAGCATACCGGCTGCCGAGATGTTGCCGAAGATGGTGGTCAGCATCATGGACAGGCTGGAGCCGAAGTTGTCCATGGGAAAGGCCACCTGAAGGATGTAAAGGGGCGGCAGGTCCTCCACATAGTCGGCACCCGCGTCGGGCACCTCGTAAATGGCAACCACCTTGGCCCCGAACCGTTTTTGCTTTTCGAGCGAGTCGGCCCCCACCTTGATCCAGGTGCCGGTCGTCTGCTCGGAGGCAATAGCCAGGGCCAGCCGCTCCACATTGCTTGTTTTGACGCGCATCTGGAAGGTCCCGATGATATAGTCTTCACTGAAAGCCACTTCGGGAAAGGCATGCGCCAGGTTTTCAATTTCCAGTTTTCTTATCATGATGCTCACCCCTTAGATTTCAATATTGCTGAAGACTTCATCAAAGGCCTTCAGCGATTCTTCAATGGTTTCGTCATTGTCGGCCATGCTGGTGTAGATCCGGCTGCCGGCCAGCGTAATGACCCCGTTTGCGGTCAGGGCTGCTCCGAACTCCTCGATGCTGTGCTGGCGTTCAGGAATCTTCTTGAAAATATCAGGATCCTGGACCGACAGGTACATGACCCCCGACACCTCAAAGTGAACGATGGAACCCGTGTTCCAGGTGACGAAAGGCAGGCCGTACTTGTCGATCAGGGCCTGGATGCCGGCGCAGAGCTTGTCGCCGTTTTCCCCGGCCTTTCTGGCGGCATCCTGCTCAATGATCTCCTTGATGGCAAAATAGCCCGCCGCGCAGCTCAGAGGATTGGCTGTCAGGGTTCCACCTACGTAGGCCCGCTTCTTCCCGGCCTTGACACCGGCCGCCATGCAGCTCATGACGTCTTCCCTGCCGCCAACACCGCCCGCCATGGGGAAGCCGCCGGAGACGATCTTGCCAAAGACCGTCAAATCGGGAATGACGCCGAAGTAACCTGCCGCGCCGCCGGGACCGACCCGGAAAGCCGAGACCACCTCATCAAAGATGAGCAGGGTCCCGAACTCATCGCAAAGCTCCCTGGCCTTGGCGCAATAGTCATAGGGCATCATGCGGGTGCCGCTTTCGGGGCCGATGGGTTCCAGGATGACGGCAGCTGTCCCGCCTTCTTTTTCATTGGCGACCAGGGCCTGACGAAGGGATTCGATGTCACCCGGATAGCATTCGGTGGTGTGTCCGGTGCACTCCTTGGGTATGCCGTGGGCTTCAAAAGTCTTGGTATAGGGGATGTGGAGGGAGTAGACCAGCTGGTCGGACCAGCCATGGTAGGCCCCGCCCATCTTGATGATTTTGGGCTTGTCCGTGTAAGTGCGGGCCACCCGGATGGCCGCCATATCGGCCTCGGTGCCGCTGGCAAAGCACCTGTACTGCTCGACCCAGGGCATGCATTCATTGATGATTCGGGAGAGTTTGAGTTCGTATTCATGAAAGAGGCCCGTGACCGCCCCGTGCTCCCGGATTACCTCGATGACCTTGTCGGTGACCGGCTTGTAGTTGCTGCCCAGGAGAGTGGGCCCTCCGGCCTGCAGGTAGTCCACATAGCGGTTGCCGTCCACGTCATAAAGGTAGGCGCCTTCCGCCCGGTCGATGGCCAGCGGGAAGGGATAGTTGAAGGCCAGATTATGCTGGACACCGCCGGGGATGTACTGCCTGGCCTCGGAGATAATCTTTTTGGAACCTTTGCACTGGTTATGAAAATAGTCCATGTAGCGGGCCATGGCCTCGGCTTTGATGGGATGGAGTTTGTCATTGATGAGCCGGTCCATCCTGGCCGCGATATCCTGGACATCCGGCCATTTGGAAATACTGTATTGTGCTTTCATGTTTTTGTCAGTCCTCCTTCTTTTCGGTTTACTTTTCAAGTTTGGTTTCTTTGGCCAGGAACATGAGGCCGACACACAGGGCACTGATGGCGGTCATGAAGATCATGATGCTGAGATGGTTGGCTCCAAAGAGCGAGGCCAGCCCGAGAAAGATGACCCCGCCTACATTGCCGGCAAACATGAGCAGGCCCTCGCTGGTCCCTTCCGAGGCGGGATAGGCCGCTTCGGCCGCAAAGGTCAGGACTACCGGGGCGCTGCCAATGGTAAAAAAGCCGTAGAGCAGGCCGGAGGCCAGCATGCCCGGGAAGCCGTTGAGCAGCATGAAGAGGCCGAAACCGATCACGCCCGCCACATTGCAGACGATCATGTAGGGCAGCCGTCTGTGCCTCTTGTCCTTGTCGGAAAAAGCCGAGATGACGACACTCCCGACAATGCCGGCGACCAGGATGCCGACACCGACGATGCCGGCGCCTGTGGAATCGACTCCGCCGCCGGTCATGGAAGAGATGATGGGTTCAATCATGGTGAAAAAGGTATTGAAGACGCCCAGCATGCAGAAGAAGACCACTACGGTAATCAGGAAGTTCTTGCGCTTGAAGGCGATCCGGAAGCCCTCCTTGAAGTCAGCCCGCAGGGCCTCCTCCTCCGCGCAGGGCGGGGTGGGCGGTTTTTCCCTGGCAAAAACCAGGAAAAAGGCGGCGCAGGCCGCGGCGGCAATGCCGTAGATGAGCAGGATGGTCCGGATGGCCATGCCCCCTTCCAGGAGCAGGGGCGTTAGAAGCAGGCCGATCCCCATGCCCAGATAGTTGGCCAGGAGGCCGATACCGTTGGCCGTGGCCCGCTCATTTTCAGGGAACCATTTGCCGGCCACAAGGCCGGGCGCGTTGAGAATGAAGGGCTGGGCGATGGCGAAACCCACCGTCATGGCCAGGACCACCGTGTAGTTATCACCCAGGATGCCCCGGACCAGGCCGCAGACGCCCATGAGGGCGGCGCCGAAACCTACGGCTTTTTTAAAACCCCATTTTTCAAAGGCCGCCATGGAGGGAATGGACAGGGCGATCATGCCCACCATGAAGATGATGGACAAAAGACTGATGGCATTCTCCCCTCCGACGGCTTCCTTGAAACCGTAATACTTCCAGGCTTCGGTGGTGATGGAAAAGAAGGTGGCCCAAAGCAGCTGGATCATGGCCGTGATCAAAAGATACGAGGCCAGAACGACATAGCGGTACCGGTAAACCTGGTAGGCGCCTCCCTTTGTTTCGAGATCTTCCATGGTGATACTCCTTGCTTCGCCTAGCCGTTCAGTGCAGCGAATGATTTTTTGTTGTCCTTGTAAAGGTTCTTGAAGACGGGATAGATCTTGTCATAGACAGCGGTGTGATCGGGGTTGGGAGAATAGTGCCCGCTGACGCTGATGGCCTCCTTGATGTGCTTGATGTCTTCCAGGAGGCCGAAACTGACCGCGATCAGGGCGGCAGCCCCCATGGCACCGACATGGCGCGGGTTTTCCACGGTCTCCACTTCCCGGCCCAGGACGTCGGCCAGGATCTGGCAGACGGTTGCAGACATGGCGCTCCCACCGGTAAAGCGGACCACTGGCGAAGTTTTGAAACGTTTTTCCGTGGCCGTCAGCATCCAGCGCATATGAAGGCAGACGCCCTCGATGACAGCCTTGATCAGGTCGCTGCTGCGGTTGTCCACATCGATATTGAAGAGGACGCCCCGGGCATGGGCATCCTCAAAAGGACAGCGGTTGCCGTGCATCCAGGGTGAAAAGACCACCCCGTTACTGCCTGCCGGCGTGTTCCTGATGTAGTCGAACATTTCCTGGTATTCGGCGATGGGAGTATGGCTCAGGCGTTCTTTGACCCACTCCATGCACTTGCCGGCTGTTTCGCTCTCGGCCACGTAGTTATAAGTTTCCGGGTCGGCGCCCACGATGCTGCCGATCAGGTTTTCCAGATCCAGATAAAGTCTGTCAACCGTGGTGCAAACCCAGCCCGAGGTGCCGGAGTAAACGTGGACGTCACCCACGTCAACACAGCCGGCGCCCACCTGGCAGAGGCTGATGTCGCCGCCGCCCGCGATCACGGGCGTCCCTTCGGTCAAACCGAGCTCTTGCGCCGATTTCGCCGTCAGTCCGCCCAGATTGTCGGTCGCTTCGCAAAGCTCGGGCAGATGCTTCATGTCCACACCCAGCATTTTGCATAGGCCCTTGCTCCACTCACGTTTTTTGACGTTGTAAAGAAAGGTCAGGCTGGCGTCGTCCCGGGTCGATTTCAAGTTGCCCGATGCCCGGAAAGTCAGATACTGCTTGGCGTCCACCCACTTATAAATTTTTGCGAAGAGCTCCGGCTCGTTTTCCTTGACCCAAAGGTATTTCCAGCCCGGATCCTTGGCGCTGCCCGAGACGGCGCCCGTGACCCGCAAATAGCGGAGCACCCGGAGCAGGTTCAGGCCTTCCACCTTGATCCCCCGGCACATGCCCTCTTCAAACTGCTTGTTGGCCCGGGTATCCATGCAGCTCATGGAGGGCCGCAAAGGCTTGCCTGCCTCGTCCAGGAGGACCACTGTCTGCATCTGGGAGCAGAAGGAAATGCCCTTGATTTCCTCAGCCGGTGTCCCCGTATCTTTCAGCAATTTTCGGGTGGTATGGCACATGACCGACCACCATTCCCCGGGATCCTGTTCCACCCCTCCGTTTGGCAGGATGTTGAGGGCGTAATGACCCACCTCCCCCGCCAGATAACGTACACTCTCTTCCTTGGAAATTTCGAACAGACAGGTCTTGAGGCCTGTTGTTCCGACATCATAGGTGATTACCTTCATACGTTTCCGCCTTTCCGAATGGCTGACCTCTTTTGATTGATCTGCTGAGAATTGGCTTCTTTCGATGTCTTCAATTTGTGCCTTTTACTATACTCAACTCTAAATTTAGTGTCAAGTATAATTATTTTTCTCTTTTCTGCCGCCCTGATGGTGTATAATACTGGCATGCCTTATTCAAGACGTGAGCTGAACAAGATTGAATCCCGCCGCCGTATTCTCAAGGCATCGCGCAAACTTTTCTCCCAGCAGGGTTACGAAGAAACCATGATGGAGGAGATTGCCCGCAGGGCCAAGGTTTCCAAGGCCACTGTCTACAATTATTTCCCCAGCAAGGAAAGCCTCCTGATCGGCATCGTCGATGAGGTGGTCGACCGGGTGGAGGAATTATTGGAGACCAATCTTGAGGATTGCAGCGACAGCCTCCAAAAACTCCGCCGGGTTCTTGAGGAGATCGTGGAGGCAAGCCTCCAGTATCCGGTCCTGTCACGCCGGATCGCCTGCCTGCATGCCGATGAGGAAAGCTCCCTCTTCGGTTCCTGGGATGACATGACCGGCATCTTGAAAAAGCTGATCCTGGCCTCACAGGAAGAAAAGCTGCTCAAAAAAAGCGAGAATGCCGATGAAATCCTGGACGGCGTGATGGGGGTTTACCTGATCGCACTCTTCCAGTGGCATGGCACTGACCTGAGTAAACCCGGCGCCCTGAGCAGCCGGCTCAACCAAACCTTTGACGCCCTGATGACCCGCTACCTCATCTAAGCCTCACTTGATCAGCTGGGACAGGGTTTTGAATTCCGGTGTTCCCGATACTTTCAGCAAGTCGAAGACAGCTGTTTCCGTATTGGTGATAACCGCTCCCATGGACCGGATCAGATCCAGCCCGTTCAAATAGTTGAAGCGGTTCCTTGAAGTCACGGCGTCACTGACCAGAAAGACCTGGTAACTTTCTTTCAAAAGATCCCGGACCGTCTGAAAGACGCAGACATGGGTTTCCATGCCGATGATTAAAATTTTCCTTTTTCTCTGGGCGGCCAGGACCTCACGCACCTGGTCGGTACAGGCAGTGAAGCTGTTCTTGGAGAAAATCCAGTCCTCATCCAGCCATTCCAGAAGCTCCGGAACGGTCCGCCCCAAACCCTTGGGGTACTGCTCAGTGGCGAGGATGGGAAAACCCAGCTCCATGGCGGCCCGAATCAGGATCAGGCTGTTTTTAACCACCTGGTCCCGGTCTTCCATGACCCGGGCCAGCCGGTCCTGGATGTCGATGACCAATAAAAGGCTTTCTTCTCTTGTCAAGGTATACTGATCCATAAGACCCTCCTGTTTAAACGAGTCTACCAAAAAGGAGTCAAGCATGCGTACAAGCCAAATCACCCGCGAAAAAGCCCTGGAACTGCTGAAAAAATACAACAAGGAAACCTTCCATCTGGAACATGCCCTGACCGTGGAGGCCGTCATGGCCTGGCTTGCGGAAAAGAGGGGCTACGGGGAGGAGAAGGAATACTGGGCCATAACCGGCCTGCTCCACGACATCGACTTTGAAAAATACCCCGATAAACACCTGGAACACACGCCCCGGATCCTTGAGGAGGCCGGCGTGGGCGAGGACATGATACGGTCCATCGTCAGTCACGGTTATGGCATCTGCTCCGATGTGGAACCTTTGCATGAAATGGAAAAAATCCTTTACGCCATGGACGAACTCTCCGGCCTGATCGGGGCCGCCGCCCTGGTCCGTCCTTCAAAAAGCGTCTCAGACATGCAGGTTTCCAGCGTCAAGAAAAAATTCAAGTCCAAAGGCTTTGCCGCCGGCTGTGACCGGGAGACCATCCAGAAAGGGGCCGACGCCCTGGGCTGGACCCTGGACGAGCTGATCGCCCGGACCCTGGAAGCCATGCAGGCGTCGGAAGATGAAATCCGGCGGGAACTGGAAGCCATTTGAGCATAGCCTCAGGGCCGGTTCAGGATGGAAAAGAGCTCCTTGTTCTTCGCGTAAAGTTTGGTGAAGACAAGATAGTTTTTCCTATAGGCTTCCCATTTGGCCGGATCCGGCTGGTAGACCACTGGTTCCGCCAGCATGAGCTTGGCCTTTGCGACCGAGGGGATCCTGCCCCGTGCCGCGGCAATCAGGACTGCCGCCCCCAAAGCTCCCGCGTTTTGCGGGTCAGGGAAAGCGGCTATGGGATGGCCTAGGATATCAGCCAGCATCTGGCAAATAACCGGCGCGTTGGCAATGCCGCCGCAGACCCGGATGGTGTCAGCCACGGCAAGTTTTCGCTCATGGGCCTCCATCATGAATCGGCAGTGGAAGGCAATGCCTTCGACCACCGACCGGATCAATTCCGATTTGCCTGTTTCCAGGCCAATGTTGAAAAAAAGTGCCCGGGCACTGGCATCTTCAAAGGGGCAGCGGTTACCGTGCAGCCAGGGGGTGAAGAGAACGCCCCCGCTGCCTGCCGGCACCTGATCAATGACTTCACAAAGATAGTCATAAAGGCTGCGGTAGACCGATTCCAGAGAATCGGTCACCTCCTTTTTTTCCAGGTAGATGTCAATCTCATCCAGAGCCAGGTGTTCCTTGACCCACTCCAGACTCTTGCCGGCTGTCTCCATCTCGGCGAAGTAATGGTAGCGGTCCGGCTGGACCCCCACGATAGAGGCCATGGACCGCCGGATATCCACAATCTGTTTGTCTGTTACCGTGGAAATCCAGCCCGAGGTCCCCAGGTAAAGGTGGGTATCGCCCGGCTCCACCGCGCCCACTCCCACACCGATGAGTTCGGCATCCCCTCCGCCGCTGAAAACGGTGGTTCCCTCCGCCAGTCCCAAAGCCTTCGCCGCCTCAGCCGTCATGGGCCCCACGGGATCGCTGGCCCCGATGATGGGGGGCAGATGCTCCATCCTGACGCCCGCCAGGCGGCAGAGCTTTCTGCTCCATCCATGTTTGCCCGGCCGGACATCGTACAAAAAAGTGGGAAAGGCAGATCCCTCGGTCATGGTCACCCTGCCCGTCAACCGCAGGGCCAGGTAGTCCTTGGCGTCCAGCCAGGCATGAACCCGGGCGAAGTGTTCCGGCTCATGTTTTTCCACCCATTTGTAGCGCCAGAGCGGGTCTTTGGCACTGACAGGAGCCGCCTTGGTCAGGCGCAGCCAGGTCAGCAGCTGGAAAGGGCCGGGTCCCTTGCCGAAGAGTTCACTGGCCCGGTTGTCCATGTAGGACATGGCGCGGCGGACCGGCCGGCCTTCCCGGTCCGTCAATACCAGGCACTGCATCTGGGAGCAAAAGGAGACCGCTTGAATCTGGCCGCCCGAAAACTCCGTCCTGGCCAGGACTTCCTTGGTGGTGGCGCACATGGCCTGCCACCAGTCTTCGGTATCCTGCTCGGCGCCTCCGCCGTCCAGGACGTAGAGAGGATAGGCGGCATAGTCGCTTGCCAGCAAGGTAATCCTGTCCCCCAGCTCGAAAAGACAGGTCTTGATCCCCGTGGTTCCCAGGTCATAGCAGATGACGTGTTCAGATTCCTTCATTCTCCTGTCCTCCCGGCCTGATCCCCAGCATGGTTTCCAGGGCCTTGATCATGCTGTGGATCAAGTACTCATTGTCCGCAATATTCTTTTCCCCGACGAAAAGCGAAATCCGCTTCTGGTGGTAGCCGCAGGCGAAGGAATACTGCATGACCAGAAGCTGGTTGTCGATGAGAAAAGCCAGAATGCCCGGGTCAATGTCATCCCGGACCTGGCCTTTCTCCTGGGCTTGCCGGATCAAATCCCTGTAGGCTTTGGCCGTAATGCTTTCCAATTTGCCCGCGATGAACTCCGCCCGGCCACAGTCGCTTTCAGTGGAAAAAACATTGTAGAGCCGGATCAGATCCGGGTCTTGCCTGGAATAGTCCTGGGCCAGCCGCAGGAGCCGTTCCAGCTTGGAGGACAGGCGGATGTCCGCTTCGATGATCTCCCTCACATAGCGGTCGAGACCCGCCGCAGCCACCTCCACGATGTGCATGAAGAGCCTCTCCTTGGACGGGAAGTACTTATAAAGGGCTCCCACGCTGATGCCCGCCCCCCTGGCGATCCGATTGACGTTTGCGCCGGTAAAACCATGGCCGGCGAATTCCCTGACCGCCACATTGATGATCCGGCGCCGTTTTTCCTCCGGGATGCGCATGAAGAGATCCGAGGCCTGGCCGTCGCCCCTGACTGAATAATCGATCTGCATCAAGCCCTCACTTCCTCTTTTTCAAGTTAAAGAACAAGTACTCACTTTGTGCTTAATCATAAGGGCAAGGGGCAAAGATTACAAGCAAATTAATTGACAGCTGCGCAGTGGTGTGCTAATTCTAAGGAAGTGAATGAATGCTCACTTTCATTGCCAGGAGGAAGGAAGTTTCCCATGGATAAGAAGAAATCCCTGCACCGCTACCCCGACGCCCGGTCTGTTACCGCCAAGCTGGATGAGCTGATCCGGCTGCCCGTTTACTCGATCTCGGACCAGGCCCTGGAAAATTATGAACGGGACTACTACGGCAAGAAATGCGCCGCCTCAAAAGCACAGATTACCAAAGCCCGGGAGATCATCCCCGGCGGCGTTCAGCACAACCTGGCCTTCAATTATCCCTTCCCCCTGGTCTTCACCCGTGCCAAAGACCACACCCTGACCGACCTGGACGGCAATACCTATTTTGACTTTCTCCAATCCGGCGGGCCCACGGTCCTGGGCAGCAATCCGGATGCCGTGCGAGAAAAAGTCTTCGAGCTCCTCGAGACTTGCGGTCCTTCAACCGGACTCTTCCACGAATACGAATACCTGCTGGGACAGAAAATTGTGGACTCCATGCCCAGTGTCGATATGTTCCGCATGTACACCTCAGGAACCGAGGCCTGCATGGTGGCTGCCCGGGTGGCCCGCCTGGCCACGGGCAAAAAGAATATCGTGAAAATGGGCGGCGCCTACCACGGCTGGAGCGACCAGCTGGCTTACAGCATCCGCATTCCCGGTACCAAGGGCCTCCAGTCCCCCGGCATCCCGGGCTTTGTCTTCAAGAAAACCCGGGAATTCTTCCCTAACGATTTGAACAGCCTGGAAGCCGTCCTCCGCAAGAACCGGATGAGGGGCGGCACGGCAGCCGTCTTCATCGAACCTGTCGGTCCCGAAAGCGGCACCCGGCCTCTGGATTTGGGCTTCAACCGGGGGGCTGAGGAGCTCTGCCGGCAATATGGCTCTCTCCTGGTTTTCGATGAAGTGGTTACCGGTTTTCGCCTGGGCATGGATGGCGCCCAGGGCTACTTCGGGGTATCGCCTGATCTGACCGTCTTCGGCAAAGTGATCGCTGGCGGCTACCCGGGCGCTGGCGGCGTCGGAGGCAAGCATGAAGTGATGAGGTTTTTGGGGGCGGGCCTGGACGGCGGCGGCAAGAAGGCCCTGTCCGGCGGCACCCTGGCTGCCAATCCCTTAAGCTGCGCGGCAGGTTACCACACCCTCTGTGAAATTGAGCGGACCGGCGCCTGCGCCAGGGCCAACGCCATGGGCGATTTATTGACTGACGGCTTGAATGACCTGATCGATAGGCATCAGCTGCCTTTTGTCGCCTACAACATCGGCTCAATCTGCCACCTGAATACCCTGGGTACCATGCATTACGCCATCCGCTGGAGCAGGCCCTGGACCATCCCCGGGATCCTCAAGGAGACCTCCATCCGCAAAAAGGAGATGGAACGCATGGGAGCCGCTTACATGGCTGAAGGCCTGGTCACCCTGGCGGGCAGCCGGCTCTATGTCAACGCCACCTACACGGAAGAAACCATCAGGGAAGCCCTGGCCCGCTTTGACCGGGTCTTTCAACAAGTGGTAAAAAAGGATTACGGGGATCACCATGGAAAAAAGCCGGGCAATTGAAGAAGTCCTGGCCGCGGGCCGGGAGCTGGTGGCCCGGGGCCTGGTCGCCAGGACCTGGGGCAACATCAGCTGCCGCATCGATGACAAAAGCTTTGCCATTACACCAAGCGGCATCGATTATGCCCGCCTGACCCCCGAAACCATCGTTCAGGTGGACATGGAATCCCTGGCCCATGAGGGCCCTGTTAAACCCTCCTCCGAGAAAGGCATCCATGCCGCCGCCTACCGGCTGGACCCGGACACCCAGTTTGTCATCCATACCCATCAGACCTGCGCCAGTTGCCTGGGCATCGCAGGCTTCCACACCCTGAAGCTTACGGCTGAGGAAAAGGAGGCTTTGGGCGGTGATCTGCTGCTTGCCCCCTACGGCCTGCCCGGTTCCAAATCTCTGCGCAAAAAAGTGGAGGAAAAACTGAAGGGAAGCCGGGTCATCCTGATGGAAAGGCACGGGATCCTGATCACCGGCAGCAGCCGGGGAGAGGCCTTCGACCGCTCGGTGGTGGTCGAGGACATCTGCTGTCGGGCCATGAAAGGTTTAAGCTTCAGCCACGATGCGCCGGAAAGTGTCAGCTCCAAAGATCAAAAGAGTTGCCTGACCTTCAAAAATCAGCCACAAGAGGAAATCGAAAGGATCCACCAGGCCCTGCACCAGGCGTGCCCGGACCTCCGTTTCATCCTGCACCGGACGTCCCCGGCCATCCGATCCGTCATGGAAAAAACCCGACGTCTGCCTGCCCTCCTGGACGATTTTGCCCAGCTTGTGGGAAGCGACATCCGCCTGGCATCAAGCCAGGACCTGCCGGCCCTGGCCAGGGCGGCCAGGGGGCGAAACGCGGTCCTGGTCGAAGACATTGGCGTCTTCTGCCTGGCCGGTGAAGAAGCCGACGCGGAAGCTATCCTGACCCTGGTGGAAAAGAACGCGCTCTGCTACCTGAACGCATCCCGCTATGGCAAGCCCGAACCCCTGTCCTGGCTTGACCGCAAACTGATGCGGCTGGTTTACACCCGTTTCTACTCGAAGAAGAAATAGCCTGCTGCCCGCCAAGCGAACACGCCGCCAAGCCAGGCCCTTTTCAGGCCCGGCACATTTGGCGGCATCCCTGAAACAGGAGGGGCAGAAGCCCAAGAAAAAGCACTAACCGGAACGGCTCCCGGGTTAGGAAGCCGCCGGGTAGAGTGCCTTCTTCTTGTTTGTCACGGTCCTGAACTTCCAGCCAGCCCTTCTGGCTGATTCTTCGACCGTCTCGGGTATAGCGCCCAAATCAAACGCGTATTCATGCGCTTGGCCGTCCGGGCCGTACTGCACGCGTTTGACCTCGCGATGCAGGGTCTTGCCGGACTCGATGGGTACGTCGGCGCTTACACCGAATGAGTGGTAGCCGTTTATCTCGGCTGCCCGCCCATACATGTAGACCACCCGATGGTTTTCATTGGCCAAAATCAAAACTTCACAGTGGACCCGCCGATCGTCGACCGGCCATTTGGCATCCAGGAATTCTGCATTGACCATGATGTCGGTGCCGTAGCCACAATGCAACGGAACACCACGCGCTTTCAGCCCTTCACTGATCTCACAAAGAATCGACTGCCTCATTTCGGGTTCCTCTTCTTAAAGATCTGCGCTGTAACATTATACATCTACCGTCATTTTTGTCAAGAACCCTTTATTCAGCAATAGACCCATCAGATGACTTCCCCTTTCTTATCTCATCGTATAAATATTAATCATTAAAGGAGTTTTAAGAAGATGCCAAGGCCTTCGAAAAAGACCGGTCTTATGGAGCTCGACCAGGGATGCTTTCTTCTGCCGGCGGCGGAACAAAGGGGTGGGTACCCAAGATGCCTCATGTCGAATTGAAAAGTTGGCAGCCAGTGAATGCGGGACAGGTGTGCAGAAAGCGGCTCCTGCCCGTCTTTGTGGACAGACGGCGACCTCAAAAAATGGGCCGGTCAACCAGGCCATGGAGGACATCTCTGACTGATCCTTTTTCAAAGGATTACAAGAAACCCTTGATTGGGAAGTCTTCTGGCTGGCCGGGGAAAAGCCGGATGCGGAAGCCATCCTAACCCTGGAATTAAAAACACGCTTTGCTGCCTGAACCTGCCCCACTACGAAAAACCTGGCCCCTGTCCTGGCTGGATCGCAAACTGATGCCAACGGCTTACATCAAAATCTGATGGAAAAGAAATGCTTCTTCTCTCGATGCACTTTGGGCACCTGCCTGAAGGCGGTCAAAAATCGGCAGGATTTTTGCATAGGAAGACGAGGGAAAGTGTCAATTTTTTATGTTAAGTTAGACGCGGTCAATTTTTGACCGGAAGGAAAGAAAGGAAATAAATATGAGAAAACAAAAAGCGACCTGGTTGATCCTGACAGCAGCCCTTGCGGCTATGTTCTTCTTGACTGCCTGCAGCGGCGGCGGCGGCGACGCCCTCAAGGGAAGCTGGGAGGGAAGGAGCCAGGACATGGGCACCACCTGGACCTTTGACGGCAAAGGCGGCTGCAAGATGGAAAATGAATTCGGCATCAAGGACGACGGCAGCTACACCATTGACGGCGGGAATGTATCCATCAAGCTGTCGCGCTGGGATGACCCGATCCTCTACCAGTTCAGGATCGATGGCGACAAGCTCTCCCTGACAACGGAGGAGCCTTTGCGACCCACTTACGAGCTAACCAGGAAATAATTTCCTGTCTCAAGCGGGGGTCACCGTGACCCCCGCTTTTTGCCCCTGATCATCTGAATCAAAACGTTCACTGCCGGCTTTCAATCGAACAGTCATGCTGTCCTGACATCAGGCTGGCCTAACCTTTACGGTAAAAGTGCGAAACAATCGAATTCTTAATCCTTAAGTCGCTGCCGGATAAAGGGCCTTTTGCTTGCTGATCACGGTCTTGAACTTCCAGCCGGCCCGCGTAGCCGCTTCCCTGGCTGCCGCGGGTATGGCTCCCAGGTCAAACGCATATTCATACGCCTTGCCATCCGGCCCGTACTGTACGCTTTTAACCTTGCGGAAAAGAGTCCTGCCGGTCTGAAAGGATGAATCGCTGCTCATGCCGAAAGAGTGGCCGCTCCCGATCTCGATGGTCCGCTCATACATATAGACTGACCGTGCGCCTTCATTGGCCAGAATCAAGGCTTCATAGTGAATCCACCGGCTGCCGGTACGCCATTTAGCGTCCAGAAATTCGGTATTGATCATGATATCGGTCCCATATCCATAATGGAACGGGACTCCAAGAGCCTTTAGCCTTTCACTGATTTCATAAAGAATTGACTGCTTCATCCAGGGGCTCCTCCTTGGAAAACTCACTGTAATATTATGCACCCGGGCTCTTCCTCCGGCAAGCGCGCGATCGTTCTGATTTAACGCACTTATCGATGCTTCGCTTCATTACTAAACACTTAATAATTATAATTCATTTACAGGGACTTGGTGGCATCCAGGCCGAGTTAAAAGCCCGGTTTTATCAAGGAGATTTCCACCATGGATACTTTCTTGTGCCCCGGTGCGGCAAGCGGATGAAAGCCGGGGACCGTTTTGTACACCTTGCCCACACCTCTGCCTGCAGCCCGCAGGGCCAAACTCCAGACTTGCACAGTGATTCTAATCGTCCTTTCTGATCCTGTTTTACTCGCAATCTCCGCTTTTGCCGTCTGGCATTTCCTTTAAAACCGGGAGGATCCGGCCAGGAAGTGACGGGGGCACCCTGCCGCTCTTTTTCGAGGGAACGTCCCCGGCCCAGGCGGAAAGAATGCCGCCTGCGCATGCGCTGGGAAGTACCCGTCAGAGTCCAGAACGCAGGGATTACCTGACATGCAGACTGCTTATGGGGAGCCAGGGACTTTGGAGAAAGGAGAACCCGGACCGGGACAGTGTTTTGGAATTCGACAATGACCTGAAGGGGCTGGAGCCGAACGATATCGCCCTCCTTGACATGCTCTACAACCCCGCCATACACTCAGGGATGACGGCAGATAGGGCTTTTTAAGTGCTCTCTGATTGATCTGGAAGGTGTGGCCGAACTGCAGCTTTGACCGGCAATGAACCTGTCAGCGGCTAACTGATTCTCGCAAAGATCACAAAATACAAAAACCAGGAAGCCGTAATAATAATGGTTTTTGCCGTGAAATTGAGGTTTCGGTTGTTGACCGCCAAAACCGTAAGGGGGAGAGGAAAGATAAAGATCCAGCCCAGCACCCAGAGCCAGGTCAGTCTCCTCCTGGCGGGTTGAGGCGGCGAAGGGGCGTCGTAGTAGGGCGGGGTGGTGTAAGCTGCCGCTGCCGGCACCGCGCCCTGGGATCTTATGTAGCCGCAGTCAGGGCAAGCTGCGGAATAGTAGCGGGTCCCGCAGCGGGGGCAGACTTTGGGCCGGGCACCTGCCTTGACCCCGCACTGGGGACAAAAATTGCTCTTTTCGAAAACAGTTCCGCAGTTTTCGCACTTGTGTTTAAAATCGCTGGCTCCGCAGGCAAAACAGACAAGGGAGCCATCCTGGTTGCGGGTATTACAGTACTTGCATATCAGCATCCCGATTCTGATCCCTTCCGACTGTACAGATGCCAGGTTCAAAAACCTCTGACAAACCCAGGACAAGACCCTGTGCAAGATAACTCAAGGAAACACATCTTGCGGTGATCTCCTGTCATAGTATAGCAAACCCACCGAAATTTGACCCGGATGGCTGGATTCTATTCCCTTCCACCCGGATCGGCCCGGGACCTGCTTTGAATGCGTCGGCCGCTCTTATTCGGGAACCCGGCCGGCGAATCCATGTTCCGGACTAATAGCGGTTATGGACATCTTCGGCAAAACAGAGCAAATCGCGGACTTCCAGAATCCTGCCGTCATCCAGGACAGCCTGGCCCCGCATCCGCCCGAAGACCTGATGCTGCTCGGTCGCAATGACCAGGGCATTGGTTTTGGCATAGCGGTCCATGATGGGATGAAAATCCATCTCAAAGCGGCCGTCACTTGAGCTGAATCGCCAGTCCTCCAGGTAGTTGTCAGGATTGAAGTGAAAGGTGACATCACCCAGTTTATGAGCTTTGCCCCCGTAAAAGAGCATATTTTCGGAGGCCGCCCGGGTGTCGCCAAAACCGTAACCGATATTGAAGCCAAAGGCCTCGCCATCGATCCGCTGATTGCCTGACCCCCAGTACCAGCGGTTGTTGTAAGTCCAGACACCCCGCCCCCAGTCCAGAATGCCAAAGTCGGTCTCCGGGTTAAAAACATAATCCCGGCCTTCGAAGGACATCCGGCCTTTTGCAGGCATGCAGTTGATCTTCTGGTTGTAGTAGAAGGCATTCTTCTTTTCCGCCCAAGGGGTGGCAATGACCATGCTGTCCATGTCCGGCTGTTGAAGCTCCAGCTCGCAGAAAAAGTCACTGCCCCGATAAAAGCGCTTGAAGTGGCAGGCAAGCCTTCGCAAGCCAGGCTCGGCTACAAACTCCATTTTCAACCTCTTGTCCTCATAGCGGGTGATCCCGGATGAGGAGTGGGGCGGAAGCTTCATTTTGCCGAAGGGAAAAGGATTGATAATGGATTCGGTGTGCTCCCAGCCTTCTTTGAAATTGAGCAAAGAGACAGACTGCAAGCCAATGTAGCCGATATCCGAGATAGTGAAGGCCCCCGCGAAATCTTCACTGAGGACCAGGTAGTAATCCCATTCCTTGATCCTCCATTTGGAGGCCCGGATCATGCCGCGATCATAAACCTGGATCAGGTCTTTGGACCAGCCGGGTTCCCGCAGGCTGCCGTCCTCCTTCAAGAGCGGCAATGCCTGGGTGACTTGATGGTTTCGGCGCTCAGACATAAACGGAATCTCCTTCCCTGACCCTCTTGCCCCCAGTTTACCAAAGCAGGCCTGCCAGAGAAGCCCGGGATGACAATTTTTTATTTTTCCATAAGCGATATAAGGTCTTTTGCCTGTTAGACGGAGCATCCTCTGCTGTCTGAGTCGGACATGGGCAAGATGACGTCAAGAAGTGTCTGCTATAA
>JAAZGO010000026.1 GCA_012511175.1 Fastidiosipila sp.
GATCCTCTCATCCATCGCGCTGGAGCTATAGCACAACAACTATCTGCATCCCCTAAAACCCCCGAAAGCCCTGCGACTACGAAGGTCCGCAGGGCTTTCCTCTCTCATAACTGTAAAACTCGGGGCGGTTTTCCATGGCCTGCCTCCTTTTTTACTGCTGCTGATTTACTATATCACGATCCATCCGGCCCCGCCTTCCTGCCCTCCCCGCCCCCCTCTTGCCGGGCCTTTCCATTCCGGCCCTTGTGCTATAATTTCCTAAAGGCTGAAACGGAAATCGCTCATTCCGTCAATCATCATTAGAGGGAGTTACCTATGGAAGTTGGGAAAAGTACGAAGCGCGTCGATGCTTACGACAAGGCGACCGGCCGCGCGAAATACACGGATGATCTCTGTCCCAAGAACGCTTATGTATCGCGGATTCTCCATTCGACCATTGCGCATGGCCGGGTGCTGAAAATCGACACAGCTGAAGCTGAGAAAATTGATGGTGTCGTCAAGATTCTCACCTGTTTCGATGCCCCCGATTATTTGTGGTCTCCGGCAGGGCACCCGTGGACAACCGATCCGTCCAAACAGGACATCGCAGACCGCAAGATCCTTCACGAGCACGTCCGTTATTATGGCGACGAGGTTGCCGTGGTCATCGCCAGGGACTATGTCGCGGCGGACCGTGCTATACGAGCCATCAAAGTTGAATACGAAGAATACCCCTTCGTCCTCGATCCTCTCGAAGCCAAAAAAGAGGGCGCTCCAATCCTCCACGAGGAGCGGCCTGACAATGTGCTTGGACACAGTCGCATCACCATCGGAGATTACGAGGAAGCCATTAAGGAGCCCGGCCTGGTCAAGGTCGAGGGCTGGTACCACACGCCAACGGTTCAGCACGCCCATATCGAAAACCATGTGGCCTATGCCTACATGGAACAGGGCGGCCGGATCACCGTTGTTTCTTCAACCCAGATCCCCCACCTGATCCGGCGGATCGTGGGTCAGGCCCTGGGCATGCCCTGGGGCAAGATCCGGATCATCAAGCCTTACATCGGCGGGGGTTTCGGCAACAAACAGGACGCCCTTTACGAGCCCCTGGTGGCCTGGATGACCACCCAGGTGGGCGGGCATCCGGTCAAATTTGATACAACCCGCGAGGAGACTTTTTTCAGCAACCGGGTCCGGCACGCCATCCACGCCCACATCATCTCCTGGCTGCGGCCTGACGGAACCATCGTGGCCAGAAAGGCTGAACTTTTCTCAGACAACGGTGCTTACGCCTCCCACGGGCACGGTGTGCTCCAAAAGGGAATGGGCGCCTACCCGCAGCTTTACCCGGTCGACAATTTTGTCGCAGACGGCTGGACCATGTACACCAACAAGCCGGCTGCCGGCGCCATGCGCGCCTACGGCATCCCCCAGGCCATGTTCCAGCTGGAAAGCCACACCGACGACATCGTCAATCAGCTCAAACTGGATCCTTACGAGTTCCGCAGCAAGAACTGCATGCCCGTCGGTTACTATGACAATTTTTCGAAAAACGAGCTTTACCATGACAGCCTGAGGCAGACCATGGACAAGGCCCGCGAAATGATGGACTACGACCGCAAGCGCGAGCTTTACAAGAACCAGACCGGACCCGTCCGCCGGGGCATCGGCATGGCCCTTTTCTGGTACAACACGGCGGTCTGGCCGATCAGTATCGAAACGTCCACCTGCCGCATGATCCTGAACCAGGATGGCTCACTGAACGTCATGACGGGGGAAACGGAAATCGGCCAGGGCTTTGATACCGTCTTTGCCCAGATGGCCTCCGAGGCCACGGGGATCCCGGTTGAAAACGTCCATGTCTTCACCAACCAGGACACTGATGTCACGCCCTACGGTTCGGGGGCTTACGGCTCGCGCCAGACCTATGTCAGCAGCTTTGCCATCGCCCAGACCGGTCAGATTCTGCGTGAAAAGATTCTCAACCACGCCCATTCACTGACCCGGATGCCGCCTGACATCCTGGATCTGGTCGACGGCAATATTGTCCGCAAGACCGATGGCAGGACGCTGATGTCGCTGGGGGATCTGGTCACCGACATTCTCTATGACTTCAAGCTGAGCGACGCCGTTTCTGCTGAGAGCACCTATTCGGTCAACAGCAACGCCTACTCCTTTGGCGTGTCCATCGCCGAAGTCGAAGTGGATATTCCCCTTTGCAAGGTCAAGCTGCTGGATATCGTCAACGTGCATGACTGCGGACGGCTGATCAACCCGGCCCTGGCAGAGGGCCAGGTACATGGCGGCATGAGTATGGGCATCGGTTACGGGCTTTTTGAGAATCTTCTGGTGGATGACAAGACCGGCCGGGTCCTCAATGACAACCTGCTTGACTACAAGCTGCCGACCACCATGGATCACCCCGATCTGAGGGCGGGATTTATAGAGAATGCCGAACCGACCAGCCCCTTTGGAACCAAAGCGCTGGGCGAGCCTCCGGCCTGCTCACCCGCCCCGGCCATCCGCAATGCCGTCTTGCAGGCAACGGGTGTCGCGGTCAACTCCATCCCCATGTCACCTCACCAGTTGTTCAAAGATTTCTCTGCGGCAGGCCTTCTGGGAACGGAAGAGGAGCGCCAGATGCGGCGCAAAGCCTACGAGGAACTGAAGGATACGGTCATCCATGTCACCGACGAAGCCGAAACGGCGACTCCCGTCGAGACGAAGAGTCCCGAATTGCAGCCGCGCGGCAAAGAGTAAATGAGGAGAGTATATGTACGATATTAACCACCTTTACGAAGCGACTTCAGTCGAACACGCGGTTCAGTTGCGCGTCGAGCAGCCGAAAGCCAAGGTCATCAGCGGAGGATCCGACATTCTGATCAGTATCCGGTCCGGTGAACTGGCCGGCTGCGACCTGATCAGCCTTTACGGGCTTGATCAGCTGCGCGGGGTGTCGGCCGACGACGACGGCACCCTCCGAATCGGCTCGCTGACAAGTTTTTCAGACCTGGCAGAAGATCCTCTTATCAGGGAGTGCATCCCGGTTCTGGGCGAGGCAGCCGGCACTGTTGGAGGCCCGCAAATCCGCAATATCGGAACCATCGGGGGCAACACATGCAATGGTGTCACCTCGGCGGATACCGCCTCCACCCTTCTGGCCCATGACGCCATCATGGAATTGACCGGCAGCCAGGGTATCAGGCTGGTCCCCCTGACCGAGTTTTATCTCGGTGTCAAAAAGGTGGACCTGGCCCCCGATGAAATCGCGACCGCCATCCTGATCCGCCCCGAGCATTACAAGGGCTATCACGGCGCCTACTTCAAGTACGCCATGCGGGACGCCATGGACATCGCGACAAGTGGCTGCTCCGTCAACGTTAAGCTGAGTGATGACAAGAAGACCATTGAAGACGCCCGGATCAGTTACGGCGTCGCGGGCCCTGTCCCCCTGAGGACGCGAACGGCTGAGCAGGCTGTCAAGGGTAAAGCGGTTTCGGTGGACACCATCGAAGCGTTTGCGGCAGGGGCTCTCGAAGACGTCAATCCGAGAACCAGCTGGCGCGCGACCAGAGAGTTCCGCCTGCATATTCAGGGAGAACTGGCGCGCCGCTGCCTTGTCGAATCGATCCGGCGTGCAGGAGGTAAGGTGTAATGAGCAGTGTTCAGTACAAACAAATCACTTTCGTTTTGAACGGAAAGAATGTCAGTGCTTCAGTCGATGTACGCGAATCCCTGGCCGACATGCTCCGTGTTGATTTTGGCATGACCTCGGTCAAAAAGGGATGTGAGGCTGGTGAATGCGGGGCCTGCACGGTTCTTATCGATGGCAAGCCCTACGATTCATGCATCTTCCTGGCCGCCTGGATCGATGGCAAAGAGGTGCAGACCCTGGAAGGCCTGATGGATGAGAACGGTGAAATTTCCGATATTCAGCAAGCTTTCATTGACGAAGCAGCCATCCAGTGTGGCTTTTGCACCCCCGGATTCATCATGTCGGCAGAGCACCTGCTGCGCCAGGGCAAGCATTACACGCGCGAAGAAATCCGCCGGGGCCTGGCCGGCAACATGTGCCGCTGCACCGGCTACCAGAACATCATCAACGCTGTCGAAAAAACCATGGACAAGCGGCTGAAAGAAACGGAAGCGGGCACGTAGCCCGCTTCCGTTCGAAAATACGGCAACCAAAAACGGGCTCCCTTCGGGCCCGTTTTTGGTTAGTTACCGTACCCTGCGTAGATCTGTGTCCAATAGTATTTGTAGACAGAATCGGGATCGTGGTAACAGGCGACCCCGATTTCTGTGTACTTAGGATTGAGGAGGTTCTTACGATGCCCTTCCGAGTTCATCCAGGCATTGACAACATTGGCCGGCGTCCGCTGGCCTGCCGCCAGGTTTTCGCCTGCACAGGCGTACTTGATTCTGATGGCGGTGACCCAACGTGTGCCGTCGGGCCGTTCGTGAGAAAACTTGTCGACGATTTCAAGGGCCCTGACCGCGGCTGAAGAGCGAAGCGATTGATTCATGGTCACCGGGCCCGCTCCGTTTGCCTCCCGCTCAATATTGACCAGCCGGACGACTTCAGACTCAAAGTCGGCGCAATAATAACCCTTCAGCGCAGTTGCCGCGGTAGTTGTTGGCTCGGTCGTCGCGGGTTGAACACTTGTCGTCGTCGTGGGCTGGACGCTTGTCGTCGTTGTGGGCGGCGCACTTGTCGTCGTTGTAGTGGGCTGGGCAGAAACAGCCGTCGTCTCCTTCGGTGTCGTCGCAGCAGGCTGGCTCTTTGCAGCCGTCGTGGTTGTTGTCTTTTTGGTCTCTTCCCTTCTCGATGGCAGTGTTGGAGCCGTGGCCGTGCTTTCCTCAGCCGGACGGGCAGGCTCCCCACCTGCTGCTTTTGTCTCTGCGGGACTTGTCTGCCTGGTTAATCTCTTTTTTTCCGAGTCCAATTCATTTGAAATGCCTGATCCACTGGCAGGTTCCAGGTGTTTCAAATCAAACTTGTTGAGGTATGGCCCCGCACCCGTCTTACGCTCCGTCATTCGCCGGCTGACCGCCAGGTGCATCCCCCAGTCATCGGACGGCTGTTTGGCCACTCCCCGTGCAGCAACCCCGACCGTCTGATTGACCAGGTTGGCTAGCAAGAGAACCAGCACTGCGATTAGGATGGGTTTCTTCATCTTCCGTCTTCCTGAAGAACTATCTTGGTAGTTCTTATGATTTGCTTAGGTCAGCCAATTCGTACGATAATAGTACTAACTAATTATTAGTATGTCAATAGGTATTTCAGTATATTTTCAGAATTTTTGGAGATATTTCATCAGATTTGCAGGTTATTTATACAAAATTCTCAAAAATTCGAATATCCGGCCTTCATTTTTGATCCCTTGATCCTGCTGTTTTCCGTATTATAATCAACCAAAGGAGAATAATTTATGACCAGACCAAATAATACCTTGAGGCTCATCCAGGAGCGCAGCAGCATCCGCGCCTACACAGATCAGCCGTTGTCCCCGGCAGAAACGGAAGAATTAAAAAAGGCGGCCCTGGCTGCGCCCACAGCTCGCGATCGCCAGCAGCTCCGCTACTCTTTTATTACTGATCAGTCAATCATCGCGGCCATGGATCAACGTATTTTCCATTTCTGCGATCCCGAAATGAAGGCCATCATGGCGGGCAGGCAGTCTGACAGTTTTTTTTACGGAGCTCCGCTTGCCGTCGTCATCAGTGCCAGGGACACGCCCTGGGTTGACATCGATGCCGGAATCGCCGTCCAGACTCTGGCGCTTGCCGCCCAGTCCATGGGCCTTTCGAGCGTCATCCTCGGAATGCCCCGTCTGGCATTCAGGGCAGATGATCCACAAAACTGCCGGGCGCTTCTCCGCATGGAAGAAGAAGAGCGCTTTTGCATTGCGATTGCCCTTGGCCATGGCGCAAGGACCAAAGAGCCGCACCAGCAGCATCCTGAACATATTCGCGTCTTTGATTAGAGGCTTCTCATATTGAAGGTTATATAAGGAGGGTGCGCCGCATCCTCTTTTTTAGGGAAGGCTTCGTGTTAAGATGAAACATCCGGGTTAACCGGACGGAGGTTACTTATGAACTGGGCTTTCTGGCCAATCCTTGCCATGGCGATTTCCCTTGGCGCTTTCGCAATCGGGTACTCTTTTTATCGTTCCATCAGAAAATTGCCGAGCGCCAATGAGGAAATTGACCGCTTCGGAAATCTGATCCGGAACGGAGCCATGGCTTTTCTCAGGACGGAAAATCGGGTATTGAGCCGCTTCGTCCTGGTAACCGCGGCCCTGATTATCCTCTTCATCCCGCCCATCTGGCAGGCAAATTCGCTTATCAACAACCTGGCCATGGGACTTTGCTATATTTTCGGCGCCGTTTTCTCGGGCATGGCAGGCTATGTCGGCATGCGGGTGGCCACCGTGGCCAACGTGAAGACGGCCTCCGCCGCAGAGCGCGGTTTGACCCAAGCCTACCGGGCCGGCTTTCGAGGCGGCGCTGTCATGGGCCTGGCCATTGTGGGGAGCTGCCTGCTGGGTTCTTCCCTTGTCTATCTGGTTTTTCCCAACAACCCCAACTTCCTTCTGGCTTTCAGCTTCGGGGCCAGCTCCCTGGCACTTTTCGCCAAGGCTGGAGGCGGCATTTTTACCAAAACAGCCGATATCGCCGCCGACCTGACGGGGAAGGTAGAACTGGGCATCCCGGAGGATGACCCGAGAAATCCTGCCGTTATCGCCGACAATGTCGGCGACAATGTCGGCGATGTGGCCGGCATGGGAGCCGATCTTTTCGATTCCAATGTGGCCGCCATCGCCGCCGCACTGATCCTGGCTCTCGACCTCGACCAGATTCCCTTTATCTTCATGACCTCCGCCATGGGCCTTTTGGCTTCCATGGCGGGCGTCTTTGTTTCCAATGTCAAGGAAAAGGGAAGCCCCGGCCGGGCGCTCAACCGCGGCACCTACTTTACCACCGGCCTCTTTTTCATCCTCACCCTGCTTTGCAGCTTGTTTTTCAACTTTGAAATCCGCCTGTGGGGGGCTGCCATGGTCGGCCTTCTGGCCGGCACAGTCATCGGTTTCTCTTCTGAATTCTTCACCTCGGATGAGGGCAGGCGCGTCAAGGCCGTGGCCCGCATTTCCCAGCAAGGTCCCGCTTTCACCATTCTCTCCGGCTTCAGCAACGGCCTTTTGTCCAGCTTTCCCTCCCTGATTGGCATCGGGGGCGCCGCACTTGCCGCTTACAAGATTTGTGAACCCCTGGGCCCTGACTACGCTGTTTTCGGGATTGCGCTGTCGGCTGTTGGCATGCTGTCCATTATCGGGCTGATTACGGCCAACGACGCCTACGGACCCATCGTTGACAATGCGCGCGGTTTAAGTGAGATGAGCGGCCTTGGTGAAGAAGTTCTCCATGTGACCGATGAACTGGACGCGGCCGGCAACACAGCCAAGGCCATCACCAAAGGTTTTTCGATCGGGGCGGCAGGCCTGACGGTCATCGCCCTCCTGGCAGCCTACCGCGAAACCCTGACACACCTTCTGGGCACTGACCTCCTGGCAGGATTTGACATCCTGGACCCTCTGGTCTTTTTCGGCATGATTGTCGGAGTCGGGGTGCCGGCCGTCTTTTCAGCCATGCTGATGATGGGTGTCAACCGCAACGCCGACCGCATGGTCAAGGAGATTCACCGCCAGTTCGAGGAGACACCCGGCCTGAAAGAAGGCAAGGCCGGAGTTGAACCCGACTACAACCGCTGCATCGACATTGCGACGGTCGGCGCCCTTAAAGAACTTCTGCCGGCTGGCCTCATGGCCATCGGAACCACCCTGGCAGTCGGCTTTATCGGAGGCGTCACGGCAATCGCCGGTTATCTGGCCGGCAACATTATGAGCGGCGTCCTCCTTGCCCTCCTCATGAGCAACGCCGGCGGCATGTGGGACAATGCCAAAAAATACATTGAGGCGGGGCACTATGGCGGCAAGGGTTCCGAAGCGCATAAAGCCACCGTCATCGGAGACACCGTCGGCGATCCCTTCAAGGATACGGCGGGTCCGTCCATTAATACACAAATCACCGTCGTCTCTCTCGTTTCATCCCTGGCAGCGGGCTTGTTCGCCGCCTTCTCCCTCTTCGGCTAGTCGAACCTGGCCCGCCATCAGTTTCAAAGAAAGGAAGAATCATCATGCACCCTTTACAAGGAAAATGGAAAATCACAGCCCACACCTCCTTTGGGGATCTGCCCAGCGTCAATGAAATCCAGGTGGAGGGCAATACCTTCCACGGTGTCATGCACGATGAGAAGTCAGGCAAGGACTACGAGATCGTCAATGGCAAAATCGACGGCAACCGATTCACGCTTGAGACGTCCATGAGCTTTGTCGTTTTTTCAGTCACCGTCGCGCTCGAAGGCAAGCTGGCCGATGACGGCAGACACATCAGCGGCACCCTGACCGCCATGTCCAAGACAGGCACTTTCGAAGGTGAGAAGATCGAGGACTGACGGTCCCCCCGCCTAGTCCGAAATAGAATCCTCGAGCGAGAGCTGCTCCGCGTAGTCCGACTGCGGCAGCGCGGGGAGCAGATAGCTTGACTTGTACTCTTCAAACATAAGCGAGAACATCTGCTCTTTACGGAAACTCTGCAGGAAGGCATGATGATCCAGGCTGTCGCGCGACAGTTCGATCATGCTGACCGCGATGTTGGAACAGTGGTCGGCGATCCGCTCCATGCTGGTTAAAATATCCATGTAGACAAATCCCAGCTCCAGGGTGCAGCGGCCATCCTGCAGTCTTTGGATATGGCGGGCCTGCAGCTCATCGGTCAGGTCATCAATCACTTCTTCCAGCGGTTCAACATGCAGGGCCAGTTCCAGATCATCATTGACGAAAGCTTGAACCGTGGTGTCAATCAGGCGGTTGACGGCCAGGGTATAGACAGCCAGCTCATCGATGGCGGCGTCAGAGAATACGATCTGTTTCTCGCTCATCTCCCTGGCAGAATAGGCCAGGCTCAAGGCATGATCCGACATCCGCTCAAAATCACTCAGGCTCTGCATGAGCAGGGTCAGCTCGCGCTTTTCCCGGTCGGTCAGCTGACGGGCGCTGATCTGGATCATGTAGGTTCCAAGCCGGTCTTCGTACTGGTCGACCAGATCTTCCATGGCACGGCCATCGCGGTATTTTTGATTGTCAAAACGTTCAATCAGGTTGACACAGACGGCGTATTGCCGGTGGACCAAGGCAGCCATCTGGTTGACCAGCTGACGGCTTTGGCTGACGGCAAATCCCGGGGTTTCCAGAAAACGGCTGTCAAGGGCTCCGAAGACACCGGCTTCCTCGATGGGATCGAAGGCTTCCCCGGCTTTGGCAGGCGTAATCCAGGTAACGAATTTGACCAACAGATTTCTGAAAGGCAGGAAAAGCGCTGTCGCCCCGATCTTGTACGCCGAATTCAGGATGGCGATGTCGACGGGGTTGGGATTATGTGAGAGAAACTGGAAGGGACGCAGGTAATCGGTCAGATAAAAGGCTGACATGAAGACCACCGTTCCCATGACGTTGAAAAAGAGGTGGATCAGGGCAGCCCGCTTGGCATTTTTCGACGTGTTGATACTGCTGATCAGTGCCGTTACACAGGTGCCGATGTTCTGACCCATAATAATGGGAACGGCTGCGCCGTAGGTAACGGCCCCGGTCAGGGAAAAGGCCTGGAGAATCCCGATCGACGCCGAAGAGCTCTGAATGACTGCCGTCAAAACCGCGCCGACGATCAAGCCGATCCAGGGGTTGGAAAAGGCAATGAACATGCGCTGGAATGAAGGATGCTCCGAGAGGGGCATCAGGGCATTGCTCATGGTCATCATTCCGAACATGAGTATGGAAAAACCAACCAGGATCCTGCCGATGTTGCGCTTCTTCTCATCCTTGAAAAACATGACCGCCATGACGGCAAAAAGAGCGATAAGGGGAACAAAAAAGGAGGGATTCAGAATTCTGACATAGGAATTGGCAGTGCTGATGGCACCCAGACTCAGTATCCAGGCTGTCACGGTCGTCCCTATGTTGGCACCCATGATCAGACCTACTGTCTGTGACAAAGGCAGCAAGCCCGCATTGACCAGACCCACCACCATAACTGTCGTGGCCGCCGATGACTGGATGACGGCAGTGACCCCCGTTCCAAGGAGGACTGCCTTCACCGGATTTGATGTCATGCGTTCCAGCATGACTTTGAGGCGGGAGCCCGATACCAGCATCAGGCTGTCGCTCATCTCCTTCATTCCGTAAAGGAAGAGAGCCACTCCCCCGAAAAGAGCTACGACTGCAAAGATATCCATGATCACCCGGCGGGTACTAATTCCCAAAAAACCCAACCTTCGTCATTATACTCAAAAACACGGGCCCTGCGTAAAGATCCCCCGCACCAGCCCGAAATCTCCCTGATGCTATACTGGACAAGAGCTTTGACAGGAAGGAACTGCACCCATGGTGACCATTATCGGCAGTTTGAATATGGATCTTGTTGTCACGGCCGACCGGGCCCCCCAAGAGGGTGAAACAGTTCAAGGCAGCAGTTTTTCCCAGTTTCCGGGCGGCAAAGGAGCCAATCAGGCAGTCGCGGCTGCAAGGAGCGGCGCAAAAACCGTCCTGGCAGGAAGAATCGGAGACGACAGCTTCGGTGAAGCCCTGGTCCGTTCTCTGGCTCGGGATCCCATCGATACCTCTGCGATTGAAAGAATCGCCGGTGTTCCGACGGGAACAGCGGCCATCACGGTCGACAGCCGGGGTCATAACCGCATCGTGGTCGTCCCGGGGGCCAACGGTGCCTGGACGGCTTCCCATGTGGAAGCAATCCGCTCCCTGATCGCCCAATCCAATGTTCTGCTTCTCCAGCTTGAAATTCCGCTTGAAGCCGTTGCGAGGGCTGTCACAATCGCCCGGGAGGAAAATGTTTTTTGCATGGTCAATCCTGCACCTGCCTTGCCGCTGCCAGCGGATTTTTACCCTTCCATCGACCTGCTGACCCCCAATGAAAATGAACTGGGCCTTCTGTCAGGAATTACCCTGGGCGGGCCCCGTGGCTGGCGCAACGCAGCCAGGGTTTTGCTCAACCGCGGGCTCCCCGCCATTGTCGTCACACTGGGGGAAGAGGGCTCCCTTGCCATGGACGACAAAAGTGACATGCACCTGCCCGCCTACCCGGTTAAAATGGTTGATTCCACCGCGGCAGGCGACTGCTTCAACGGCACCTTGGCCGCGGAAATCGATGTCATGCTGGAGGCAAGGGGAAAAACCTGTTCGCGCACGGCCTTCACAGTCATGGAACTGGCGCCTGCCATTGACCGGGCCACCCGGGCCGCTACCATATCAGTCACGCGCCGGGGGGCACAGCCTTCGATCCCCTGGCGGGAGGAAATCGACCGCTTCGAGACGTGGTTTGAAGAACACCGCCTATGAACCAAAGAAGACCGATTATTCTTTCCTGTTCGAAAGACGGTCTGCTCATCGACTGCCTTTTCACCTACAACCGGCGGGCCTGCCGACCGCCGAAAAAAGAGACGGCAAAGAGAGAGCCGCTCTGCGATGTCATCGAGCGCGGTATCCGTGACAACTGGTCGGGCCGGTATGCCATCGACTTGCAACTGGGAGCTGCTCTGGCGGCCTTCTGCAGACAGGCAGGTACGGCCAACCCTTTCGAAGGAGCGGATTTCCTGCCCGTTGAAGTTCAGATCAAGCGGTTTGGTGAGGGTGCGCTTGTCCCTGCTCTGCTCACTTTCAAGCAATTTATCACCCGTAAAAGATCTCCTGCCCGAATCTACGTCAGGCACAGCGCTATCCTTCCCTCCCATGCGGCAAGTCCGCTCCACCGGCGGATCTGGGGAGTCTTTAAGACCGGCCAGCTCGAGAGTATAGGCTTTAATTGGAGTCCATCCCACCCCGGCTACATCACGATTACCAGCAATACAGCGCCAAGCCGTTTGCCGCAGGTCGCCGCCCACGAAGCCGGTCATCTCTTCGGCCTGGGTGATGCCTATGCTGCCTGGTACCGTTTCTTTGCCGCCGCTCCAAATACCCAAGGCTACATGATGCGGGACACCTCGCGGGTCCAGCCGGCCGAGATCGCCATGCTGCTTATGGCTCACACGACGGGCCGGATGCAATACTTCCCCCGGGTTTTTCACCTCCGGAACATCGCAAGGGGGCTTTACAGGACATTCATTCTTTCGATAGTTAAACCTTTCAGAAAACATACCGGTTAGTCAGATGAGGCGCAAGGATCCGCTGCGGACCCATGAGTTATTCGTCTGCAGCCAACCGGGGTAGTCCAAAGTGGTTTTGTCCTTCAACCGCTGTGTTATGATGGGTTATCGAACAGTTCTGAATCGGAATAATCAAGGTGAAAAAAACTGTCCTGATCATCGGCGCAAATGGGGAAATCGGAGTCGCTCTGCAGGAGCACCTTGCCCGGGATTACCGGATCATATCCTCGGATATAAATGAGAATATTCATCATTTCCCCGATTACCACCGGATAGATGCCGCAAATCGTGACGAAGTAGTTTCTTTGTTTCAGAAAGAGAAAATTGATGCCGTGGTTAACCTGGCAGGGCTCCCCGAAATGGAAGATATCCCTGGCGACGAAATGGTCGAACAGATGATCAACTGCTATTTCAAAATCCCCTATACCTTGTTAGCCGCCATGGAAAAATTTGGAGTCACCAAGTTTGTCCTTGCGAGCAGCAATCATGTGACCGGGTTTTACGAGAAAAATGGATACAGTTCCTTGGATCGGGAAATAAGAAGCGACGACTACCCGATCAGCATAAGTGTTTACGGTACCTTGAAACTGGCTGCTGAAAACCTATGCAGGAACTTTTACATCAATTGCGGCATTAACACGATCTGCCTGAGAATTGGTTCCTATCGAAGGTCAGAGGAAATTATGACTGAACGCTGGACCCGGACGATTCTCTATACCAAAGACATGGTGAGTTATTTCCGGGGAGCAATCGAGACCGATATTGGATTCGGCATCTATTATGCAGTGTCGGAGAATCCTGATAAACCGTGGTACACGGAAGACGCAAAGAGAGACCTCAAGATCTGAACAAAAAGGAGATGCTCTTATGTCATTTTACGAATGGGTTGGAAATATTGCCGCTGTCATTTCCTTTTTTTCATTAATCGGTAACGTTCTCCAGTACACGAGAAGACGGGAAACGGATAAAGATTTGCGTAAACTGGTGCAAGAGCAATACAACAACTACTATTATATCGCCAGAAGCCTGACCCGATCCCGCAATGACTCACAGGAGGCGGATTTAAACGAAGCAATTGAATTGTACAAAAATGAATGCAATTACATCCGGGGAATCGCCGATTCTGCCCGTGAAAGTCTTATCTGTTTTGGCAGGGAACAGCTGAATTACGAAGTCTATTTTGAACACCCGGCTTACCCGGGCAAGTCAGAGTACTGCGATGAGGTGTTGATGGGTCTCCCTCCCGAGCTGTCGGCCAGTCAGCTGGTTCAGCGTGAAGCGAGCGATGACCAGACTGTTTCGTAATCCACCTTTCACGGTGTGGAACTGCACAACCTGGTCCGTGATTAATTCCAAACCTGCATTGTCATCCCTTTTACGCCAACCTGTCTCTTCTGCGCGGCCACGCGCCCGATACCTTGGCCGGCACTGGATAAAGGCTGTCTATATTGCCATCACTCACTTTGTAGTCTATGCTGTTCTTTAGCCTTCTGTGAAGGCAAATACATCTATAAGGAGGAACTGGTATGCCAAATCAAGAACAAGGCAAGGATCTGCCCCTGGCAGATAAGATGAAGGAACAGGTTCAGATGACAACGGCCGCGCCGGATACCGGCGACAAACTGGACATGCATGCTTTCTGGCACAGCAGTTCCCACCTTCTGGCCCATGCGGTGAAAAGGCTGTGGCCCGAGACCAAGCTTGCCATCGGTCCGGCCATTGAAAATGGTTTTTATTACGACTTCGACCGGGAGGGGGGCTTCTCCGAGGAAGACCTCGAAACCATCGAGCAGGAAATGAAAGAAATCGTCAAGGCCAATTACAGGATCGAGCGCTTCACCCTGCCGCGCGATGAGGCGATCGCCTTTGTCAAGTCCCAGGATGAACCCTACAAGCTGGAGATGGTCGAAGCCCTGCCGGAGGACCAGGAGATTTCCTTCTACCGCCAGGGTGACTTCACCGACCTTTGCGCGGGACCTCATGTCCGTTACACCAAGCAGATCAAGGCATTCAAATTGACCAGCCTTTCCGGTGCCTACTGGCACGGTGATGAGCACAATAAGATGCTGTCCCGGATTTATGGCATCTCCTTTCCCAAAAAAGAGGAGCTGGACAACTACCTGGCCATGCTGGAAGAAGCCAGGGCCCGCGACCACCGGAAGCTGGGGCGTGAACTTGATCTCTTCATGCTGTCGGAGGCGGGACCGGGATTCCCCTTCATGCTGCCCAAGGGCATGATCCTGAAAGACCTGCTGGTCGACTACTGGAAAAAACTGCACGACCGGGCCGGCTACATCCTGATCCAGACCCCCATGATCCTGTCCCGGACCCTTTGGGAAGAGTCGGGACACTGGGACCATTACAAGGACCATATGTATACCGTCAAGATCGATGATGAGGACTATGCCGTCAAGCCCATGAACTGCCCCGGCGCCATGCTGGTCTACAAGAACAAGCCTCACTCCTACCGGGATCTGCCCATCCGTATGGCTGAGCTCGGACTGGTCCACCGCCATGAAAAATCCGGCACCCTGCATGGCATGATGCGGGTTCGCGCCTTCACCCAGGACGATGCCCATCTTTTTATGACGCCCGATCAGATGAAGGATGAGATCAGCGGCATTGTCCGCCTGATCGATGATCTTTACCGCAGCTTTGGCTTCCAGTACCGGGTCGAGCTGTCCACCCGGCCGGAAAATGCCATGGGCGCCATCGAGGATTGGGACCGTGCCGAAGCGGTGCTCAAGGATGTACTCGACGAACTCGAATCTGACTACAGCATCAACGAGGGTGACGGTGCCTTCTACGGACCCAAGATCGACTTTCATATCCGCGACGCTATCGGCCGCGGCTGGCAGTGCGGGACCATCCAGTTGGATTTCCAGATGCCCCAGCGCTTCGAGCTCGAATACACCGGCTCTGACGGGGACAAGCACCGGCCCATCGTGGTCCACCGCGTGGCCTACGGGGCTCTGGAGCGTTTCATGGCCATCCTGATCGAGCACTACGCGGGGAAGTTTCCTTTCTGGCTGGCGCCTGATCAGGTACGGGTCCTGACTATCTCACAGGACCATGCGGATTACGGGGAAAAGGCCGTTTCGGAATTGAAGAATCGTGGCCTGCGGGCGGAACTTGACGCGCGTGATGAGAAGATCGGCTACAAAATCCGTCAGGCTCAGCTGGACAAGGTGCCCTATATGCTGGTAGTCGGCGACAAGGAAATCGAAGGCGGAACCGTTTCAGTCCGCAGTCGGGATCAGGGCAGCCTTGGATCCCTTCCGCTGGACGCTTTCATTGAGAGAGCGGTGGCAGAAAACCAATCAGCCTTATAGGACCGGACGTATCAATGGCAAAGGGTGCCGGCCGCGCTCAGCGGCCGGCACTTTTTACGCGGGCGCAATTTCCAGCGCCAGTTCCATCATCTGACGGTAACCTTCCTGCCGGGCCTCCGGTGTATCGGATTCCCCGGTCAGAATGTGATCGCTGACTGTAAACATACCCAGGGCGCGCTTGCCGAATTGCCGGGCCTTCATGTAGAGTCCGGCTGATTCCATTTCAGCGCACAGGGCCCCATATTGCATCAGATTTTTGAAAACTTCGTCCGAAAAGTTGGTGTAAAACTGATCGGAGCTCAGGACGGTGCCGGCATGCACCCGGATACCCATCTCGCGTGCCTTGGCATAGGCTTGAACCAGCAGGTCAAAATCAGGGGTCGGGCAAAATTCGTAAGGACCGAATAAACCGTGGTTGATTTTTGAGTCGGTGTTTGCCGCGGTGGCCAGAACCAGGTCATGGAGCTGGATAGCCTTCTGCATGGCACCGGTGCTCCCGATACGGATGATGGTATCGACTTCATAAAATGCATAGAGTTCATGGATATAGATCAGGGAAGAAGGAATGCCCATTCCTGATCCCATGACGGACAGGCGCTTTCCCTTGTAAGTGCCCGTGTAACCCAGCATACCGCGCACCTGGTTGAAAAGGACGGGGTGCTCAAAATAGGTTTCAGCGACAAATTTGGCCCGGAGCGGGTCACCGGGCATGAGGACGGTATTGGCAATTTCATCGGGGCTTTTCGCCTCAATGTGAGGGGTTGGAATGCTCATCTTGGCTCCTTTCACTTGTCAGCGGCCGGCTGGCATCTTTACAACTATCCTGGTCCAATCATAACAGAGACACACTTTCTGATACCCTGTTGATGAAAGGCAAAAAAAAAAGCCGCACGGAGGTACACAGATGACGAGGGAAACTCAGCCGGACAAGATGGTCAGAACCCGCCCCCGCCTCGGCGGCGCCCTGATTTTTTTGTCTGCATCGGCCCTGACTCTCCTGATCCTGATCATATTTCGCGAAATCGCTTTCCGGCGGCCGGCCCTGGCGGACGCTTACGCGACCCGGATCTTTTCACCTCTTGCGGCCATCTGGGCCTGGCCATCCAGCCAGTTTTCCTTTTCCCTGACCGAATTTTTCGCGCTTGTCGGCACACCGGTCCTCTTCCTCCTTCTCATCCTGGGGATCATCCGCCTCTTCAGGAAGCGGGCTCACCGCCTCCGCCGTTTATTGAAACCGGCTTTGGTGATCCTGGGCATTGCCTGCCTCCTGCTCTCCCTTTTCCTGGTTTTTCACGGTTTGAATTACGCCCGCCCGCCCCTGGCCGGTAAGCTGGGTCTTGACCTCAGGGAGCATTCAGCCGATGAACTGGAAGCGGCCGTGCGCCGCCTGGCTAGGGCAGCTGTCCGGGCACGCCGGGATCTTGCCGAATCGGATGACGGCACCGTCGCGATCGGCCCGCTGAATACCGTTTGGAAGGCTGCTTTTGACGGCTGGGAGCAGGCGGCCTTGCGATGGCCCGCCCTGGAAAGCCCGGTCCGTGCCCGCCCCAAGGGCGTGCTTCTGTCCCATTACTGGTCCTATACCAATATCGTGGGCCTCTACATGCCTTTTTTTATCGAACCCAATATCAATATCGATCAGCCTGCCTTCATGATCCCGTCAACCACGGCACACGAAATATCACACACGCGCGGTTTCGCCAGGGAGGGCGACAGCGATTTCGCAGCCTTTCTAAGCTGTGCCTGCCACCCCGACCCCCTCTGGCGTTACTCAGGCCTGATCAGCGCCTGGAAAAGTGCCGGAAACAGGCTGTGGGAGGAGGACCGTCAGCGCTGGGAGGCAGCTTACAGGGAGGAGCTTTCACCTGCTGTCATCCGGGATCTCGAAGCCGAATCGCTTTACTGGGAAGCTTTTGAAACACCGGTGGCTGATTTTTCGGAAAAGGTCAACGATGCCTACCTCAAGGCCAACAGGGAAGAAGAAGGTGTAAAAAGCTATGGCGCCGTGGTCGATCTTTTGCTGACCTGGCTTGACACCGCCGAAGCGGAGCGGATCCTTTTCCCCGAGCCGTGAGAAGATGGTTTCTATATATTCCAATTAGAGGGTGATGGCTAGTCTCCCGCGTCATATAGAGCCTAGAATTAAAGGGTAAGCACATATTGTGGTATTTTCACGCAATATGTGCTTTTTATGACAAATTTTAGGTCTTTCAGGTGGAGAAAATCAACTCAAAATAATCTTAAAGATAGTCATTTCTAAACCGTTAAAGTTTCTCAAAATGCTCTATAATGATATTCAGCTTATAAGACATTTTATTTTAGGAGTGATTTTCATGGAATTTACCTTAGAGTTCTTTATGAACGACAGATACCAGCTTCTAAAACTTCTTCACGACAATCAGGTTAAAATCAAAGATGACTTCTATGTTCCGCTGTCTCAGCAGGAGATGGCAGATATGGCAAGAATGTCAAAATTGAAAACCAACCGAATTATCAACGAATTGATTGAAGAAGGATTTTTAGAAAGCTACAAAAACAAACGTGGCAAATACGAAATAACTGAAAAGGGTATGAAAGCCCTGTTCTTAATTCAAAAGACTAACGCCTGAGTAAAGGAGGGCTATAACTTTGAATGAAATACAAAGAAACCATCAAACAACAATCAACGTGACTCAAAAGGCCAACCTTATTTGGGCAATAGCAGACATCATTGGGCAGGGTCTTTATAAACCCCACGAATACGGCAAGATTATTTTGCCTATGACCGTCATCAAGCGATTCAATGACGCTCTTCTTCCGACCAAAGCAGAGGTCATGAGGGAATATGAAAAGACGAAACACCTGCAGGTTGCTGACATTCTTTTAGAGAGGGCTTCGGGGTATCTCTTTTACAACATCAGCCCTTTCACTTTTGAAAATCTTGTTCAAGACCCTGACCACATCGAAGCAAACTTTAGAGCCTTCTTGGGTGGCTTCTCTGAAAATGTAAAAGATGTCTTGGATAACTTTGAGTTTGAAAAAGAGATATCAAAGCTGGCAAATAACGGAATGCTCTTTTTGATTATCCAGGAGTTTAATAAACCGAGTGCTTACATGGGTCCTGACCTTATTTCCAGCACGGACATGGGCTACGTCTTCGAGGAATTGGTCAGACGCTTTTCTGAGTCCTACAACGAACAAGCAGGAGCTCACTTCACAAGCCGAGACATTATCTACCTCATGACAGACCTTCTTATCTCAGAAGACAGGGAAGTTTTGACTCAGGAGACGGTTGGGAAAACAGTTTATGACCAAACCATGGGAACCAGCCAAATGCTGGCTTGTATGGAAGAAAGGATCAAAGACCTAAACAAAGAAGCTGGCGTAATTTTGTTCGGACAAGAATTAAATCCCGAAACTTATGCTATAGCCAAAGCGGATATGCTCATCAAGGGTGGCAACGCTGAAAACATGAAACTTGGGAATACGCTCACCAATGATCAGTTCCCTGGCTATACCTTCGACTACTGTATTTCCAATCCTCCCTTTGGGATTGACTGGAAGGTAGAAAAATCCTTTGTTGAGGCAGAAGCTAAAAAAGGGAATGCAGGACGTTTTGGTGTAGGACTTCCCCGAATTAGTGACGGGCAGCAGCTCTTTGACCTGAATGGACTTGCTAAGCTTAAGGATACGGGGAGAATGGCGATTGTCCATAATGGCTCTCCCTTGTTTGTGGGGGACGCAGGGTCAGGTTCCAGCGAAATCAGACGCTACATCATAGAGAACGACTGGCTGGAAGCAATCGTTCAATTACCCAATGACAGCTTTTACAACACGGGGATTACAACCTATGTCTGGATTATGTCAAAGAATAAAGCCCCTCACAGAAGAGGGCGAGTTCAGTTGATTGATGCGTCCAAGATGTTTGACAAGAGGCGTAAATCCATCGGACATAAAAGAAACGATATATCAGAAGCTTGCAGGGAAGTTATCATTCAGGCTTACGGAGAGTTCGAAGACAAAGAATACGAGCTTGGTGACCGTGTTTGTGAGTCCAAGATTTTTGAGAATATTGAGTTTGGTTTTAATCGAATCGTGATTGAAACGCCTGAATATGATGAGAACGGACAGGCTGTAAAAAATAGGGGCAAAAAGGTTGCGGATACCAAGAAGCGTGACTATGAGAATGTTCCCCTCACCGAAGACATTGACAGTTATTTTGAAAGAGAGGTAAAACCTTACAATCCTGACGCTTGGATTGATAAGAACAAAATATCTGTTGGATATGAGATTCCCTTCACTCGTTATTTCTACAAGTTCCAGCCGCCTGAGAAGTCTGAAGATATTGCTGACCGGATTATGGCGATGGAAAAAGACCTCATGGTTTCTCTTCATGAATTGTTTTCTGACGGAGGTGAGGCAGTTGAGTAGACGAATGAAAGATTCAGGTGTTGAGTGGATAGGGGAGATACCAGAAGACTGGGGAATGTCCTTATTAGGTAATCACTTTAGAGAGCGAACAGAGAGAGTTTCTGACTTTGATTATGAGCCACTATCCGTGACAAAAAGAGGGATACTCAGGCAACTTGAAACTGTTGCTAAAACGTCGAATAGAGACGACAGGAAGAAAGTCTGCATCAATGATTTTGTTATAAACTCACGCTCGGATAGAAAGCAATCGTGCGGTTTATCGTCACTAAACGGGTCGGTCTCTGTAATAAACACTGTGCTTGCGATAAGAGATATTGACCCAGAATACGCAAAGTATCTATTAGACAATTACGGTTTCGCTGAAGAGTTTTATAGGTGGGGAACAGGAATAGTCGATGATCTTTGGTCCACAAGATACAGCTCAATGAAGAAGATTCGAATTCCTATTCCTCCTCAACAGGTTCAGTCGAGAATCGCCACCTACCTCGACCAAAAAACCGCAACCATCGACCACATTATTGAGAAGACAAAAGAATCCATTGAAGACTACAAGCTATACAAACAATCCCTGATAAGTGAAGCCGTCACCAAGGGGCTTAGCCCTGATATGAAACTCAAAGATAGCGGTGTTGAGTGGATTGGGGAGATGCCTGAGCATTGGGCTATAAGCAAAATAAAGCACGTTGCGGATTTTGCTCCAAATCTGAACTTGGAGTTTGATGAGGAACAACCTATCGGCTACGTTCCTATGGATCGAGTGAAAAGCGGCTACCTGTTGCCCGGAGAAAGCTTGTTCCAAAATCTGAGCACCGGACTTGTTCCTTTCCAAGAGGGTGATATCGTCATGGCAAAGGTGACGCCATGTTTTGAAAATGGAAATATTGCGGTTGCGAAGAATTTATCACAACGAGTTGCTTACGGAAGTTCAGAGCTGTTTGTTTTTAGGAGTCATGGGGTAGATACTGACTATCTATATTATTTTCTTCAAACAAATCTCTTTAAAGATGCTTCTGTTGCAACAATGACGGGGACGGGGGGGCTAAAACGCGTATCATCTTCTTTCGTAAGGAACGCCTATCTTCCCATGCCTTCAGTTGTAGAGCAAAAAGAAATCTCTTCCCATCTGGGTAGAGAAATAAGGAAGATGGAAGAAACGATTATTCAAAAAGAACAACTCATTGAAGACTTAGAAGCTTACAAAAAATCCCTCATCTACGAAGTTGTCACAGGCAAAAGGGAGGTTCAGTAATCATGGACTACAAAGAAAAACGCTTTGAAGAGGACATCGAACAATGGCTTCTGATCTATGGCGGTTATACCAAAGGCGACCAAAAAACCTATGACAGAAAAAAAGCCCTTGACCTCCCCAAGCTGGTTGAGTTCATTCAAGCAACCCAACCCAAAGCATGGGAACGCTACGTCTATACCTACAAAGCGGACGCAGAAAACAAGCTATTCAAACGGTTTACTGAGGAAGTTGAATTAAACGGACTTCTCCATGTTCTAAGGCGAGGGATAACCGACCACGGGATCAGACTCCGTGTCGCAGCCTTCCCTCAAGAGTCAACCCTCAATCCGGAGGTCGTAAAGAACTATGAAGCCAATATCCTGACAGTCACCCGGCAATTCAAGTATTCCACAGCCAATGAAAATTCGATTGATATGGTGTTGTCATTAAATGGCATACCTATTGTTGCTTTGGAGCTGAAAGACCAATTTACAGGTCAGAATGTTGATAACGCCAAAAAGCAATTCATGTATAACCGTGACCCAAGAGAACTCTGCTTCCAATTCAATAAACGCTTCCTGGTTTGTTTTGCGGTTGACTTAGATGAAGTTGAGATGACAACAAAGCTCGAAAGGGGCAACACCGTCTTCTTACCTTTCAATCAGGGAAGTAGTGGTTCGGGGAAAGTAGGAGGGGCAGGGAACCCCAAAAACGTTGAGGGCTATCCAGTTTCATATTTATGGGAACAGGTTTTGAAAAAAGACTCTCTCATGGATCTTTTGAGGCGTTATCTCCATTTAGATCAAAAGGTTGAGAAAGTCGTAAAGAACGGCAAGGAGACCCGAAAGAGAGAAGAGAAACTCATTTTCCCCCGCTACCATCAGCTCGATTCTGTCCGGTATCTTTTAGGGGACGCAAGAGCAAATGGCAGCGGTCAAAACTACCTTATTCAACACAGTGCCGGTTCAGGAAAGTCAAACTCCATCGCTTGGCTTTCTTATGGATTGGCAAGCCTCCATGATGAGAATAACCAACATATCTTTAATTCGGTTATCGTGGTGACTGACCGGAAGGTATTGGACAATCAGCTCCAAAGAACCATCTCTTCTTTTGACCATACCAAGGGGCTTATTGAAATAATAGACGACAAAAAGACCTCTCAGGATTTGAGGAAAGCCATCAATGACGGGAAGCGGATTATTGTCACGACCCTTCAAAAGTTCCCCTTCATCTACGAAGAAATTGATGAAGTGAAAGGCAAACGCTTTGCTGTCATCGTTGACGAAGCCCATTCAAGCCAGACGGGAAAGAGTGCGGCAAAGCTACGGGAAGGTCTGACGGATACGGAAGAAGCTCTCAGGGAATACGAGAGGATTGAGTCAGCCGAAGAAAGGGAAGCAGAAGACTACGAAGATAAGATTGTAAATGAGCTTTTGGCTCACGGCCGCCAGGAGAATCTTTCTTTCTTTGCCTTTACCGCAACCCCCAAACAAAAGACGTTAGAAGTATTCGGCAAGAAGACACCCGAAGGCTCTTTTATTGCTCACCATATTTACAGCATGAGACAAGCCATTGAAGAGGGCTTTATCCTGGATGTCTTGAAAAACTACATGACTTACAAAACCTGCTACAAGATTGCCAAAGAAACAGAAGATAACCCAGCATTACCGTCTTCCCTTGCGACAAGAACCATCAAAAACTACCAGTCGCTTCACCCTTATAACCTCCAACAAAAAACGGCCATCATTATTGAACAGTTCCGAGAGGTCACAAAAAAGAAAATCGGAGGAAGAGCCAAAGCTATGGTGGTCACGTCTTCCCGTCTTCATGCGGTGAGATATTACCATGAGTTCAAACACTACATTGAACGAAAAGGTTATGAGGATGTCGATATTCTGGTTGCCTTTTCGGGGATTGTGAAAGACCATTCCATTGATTACACCGAAGAGGGGATCAATAAGAGAAGAGACGGCAGCACCATCAAGGAAGACCAGCTCAGAGACGATTTTCACGGAGATGATTTCAATGTTCTGATTGTTGCTGAAAAATACCAGACTGGATTTGACGAACCACTCCTTCACAGTATGTTTGTCGATAAAAAGCTGGAAGGTGTGAAGGCAGTCCAAACTTTATCAAGGTTGAACCGTATTTACCAAGGAAAAGAAGACACCTTCGTTTTGGATTTTGTGAATACGGGTGATGACATTCAAGAAGCCTTCAAGCCTTACTATGAGGCAACCATTCTTGATGAAGAAATAAACATCAACTTGATTTACGATACGAGGTCAGCCCTTCAGCAATACGGTCTTTACAATAACGAGGACATAGAAGAATTCGTCAAGATTTACTACAAGAAGGGGAAACAGACGGAGACTGATTTGGGGCGTATGACTTCCGCATTAAAACCCGCTGTCAAACGCTACGAGGATCTGGACGAGGATGAGCGTTTTGGTTTCAAGCGTATCGCAAGAAACTTCGTCAGGTGGTATGCCTATATCACTCAGATTGCCAGAATGTTTGATAAAGAACTTCACAAGGAATATGTCTTTGTTTCCTACCTTGAAAAGCTTCTTCCCAAAGTCAGTCCGGATCCCGTTGATTTAGAGGGAAAGCTGAAACTTGAATTCTACAAATTACAGCAGACCTTCAAGGGCGACATTAGTTTCTCACCCATCGGGGAAGAACAGGTCATATATAACCCTGAGAACATCAACCCTGAATCCAGTCCGGAACCGGACGAGCTCTTGGAAACTATCATCAAGCGTATCAACGATCGTTATACGGGAACGTTTTCTGAAAGCGATAGGGTAATTGTTGAGACAATTTACAACCGAGGAATCAAGAACAACAAAGAAGTTGAAAAATATGTCAAAAGCAACGACATGGAAGTTTTCATAAACAGTATTTTCCCCCAAGTTTTCAAGGCAATAGCTCAGAGCCTTTATGCTGAATCAATCGAGTCATACACGAAGCTTTTTGAGGACAGAGAACTCTACGCTTCGGTCATGGAAGAGATGGCACGACAAGCCTATAAAGAGCTTGGATAAAGAAGGGGGTATATAATTTCCCCCAATGATTACACGAAGCCGTCAGAGAGCGTCTGGCGGCTTCCTGCTACATGAAACGACTGGCACGAATCGCTTCTAAATCTTCCTCTGAAATCTTCATGGGTTGGTTCTCGGAAATCAACCGATAAAGAATATTTTCAATGTCAGGGTGCTTCAAAATCATAGAGATAAGAACCCATTTGTTCATTTTTCTGTAGCCCCTAATTCCACACTCTTTAGAGATTTCATAGAGCCTGGAATTAGGCAAGTCGAACAGATATTCACGCCTGTTGAAACTTCTAACACCATCTTCTTCATTAAACTTGAAGTATTTATTGTTGGTGGCTTCCCTTGCTCTCTTGGTATTCTCACGAAGGAGGGTAGTATATCGAGAGCTTGGCATAGGAAGGTTGATTTCTTGTTGCATGACTTCGGGAAGAGTGTAATTCGCCATTCCTTTCAAAATTTCAACAAAAATCATTTCAGCGTCTTTTTCCGATGAGGGATACTTGCCATGCGTCACTCTCCAATTTCGGATGTAATTGAAAAAGCCAACATAGTATTCAAGATACTTCGTTGAAACATTCGTCATGTTCTTAACGATATAGAGCTTAATGTCCTTATGAAGCTCATTGACACGGGCGAGATTTAACCCTTTTTCTTTTCGAAGTTTCAAAAAATCTTCATAGAGCAGTCCACCCACGTTATTGATGTGATCGATTTCTTCTCTTCGGTAAAGTCTATTCATAATGACAGCATTTTCCCGTCTTGCTTCTTTTACTCCAAAGACATCCGCAAGGTCTGCATCCACAACTCCGTTGCTTTTCAAAATCTCGTCATAGTTAGACGGCCGAACATAATGAGGATAATTGAATATTCCACACACTTCCTTATAGACGGTGTTGGCGTCCGAGCAAACATAAGCAGGATGGTCAAGGTGTTCTACAAAAAAGTCTGTAATCAGTTCTTTGGTGACCCGACCCATCGCTGTCACTTTGCAAACACAATAGCCCCTGTTATCAATGGCTGTGACTACCGTGGCAAATTCAGGACCCATGACTCCCACTATTGAGGGCTTACGACCATAACGGGGTTTCCTCTTTGTGTCTTTTGAAAGATAGGAAACAAGCCCCCTGCTTCCCTTTTGACTTTCTCGAATAAAGGTTTCATCTACTTGGACAACCCCACTCAGAAGAGGCGTATTCATTTTCGAGAGGGCATGGATTAGTTTCATACGCCAGAACCAGACCGTCTTGATATTGATTCCCTCATAGCCATAATCTCTTTCCAAAACATTCTGCATGGATTTGAGAGAAAGATTGTTGATTGTCATTTGGAGCATTTTGACCCACGCATCCCAATGCCAGTTGTTCTTTTCAAGGATGGTTCCCGTGAAGCGTGTAAATCTCTTATGACAAACCTTACACAGATAACGCTGCGAGCCATCAGACCGCTTACCATTCTTGACGACATCCTTGGACTGACAGCTCGGGCAGACACTATTGATGTCATGCTTTTCGAGTTGAGATTGAAGGCTGTTTGTGATGGCTTGTTTGACTTCATTATCAAAGCTGACCCCCGACTCTTTTGAGTAGCCGTCCACCAGCTTCTTCATGGCGTGAAAGGGGAGCTGTGAGAAGATTTCTTGTAATTCTTGTTCTGAATAAGTCTTCTGGTTCATCGGAAACCTCCTCTCAATCAAGGTGCGGTTCATTTCCTTACACCATAAGGCTATCATAATCTCTCGAAAATATCAAGCAGAAAATGGGCATATTTGCATTCTGAAGCCGTGTAATCAATGTATATTGGTGTTTGTAATCATCACCCGATGGTTGGAATATATGTGATGGTTTCGGGCATCTTGACATCTTCCGCCGGGAGCTTAGAATGGGGCAATAGGAATAAACTATGGTATTTTCATCCTTGGTCTTTTTATATGTCTTCCTGCCCGCCTGTCTGGTCGCTTCCTGGCTGACAAGCCGTACGCGCGCGCAAAACGTTTTCCTCCTCCTGGCTTCTCTCTTTTTCTACGCCTGGGGCGAACCAATTTATGTGATCCTGCTTCTCCTTACCTGCTTTGTGATCTGGCTGTGCGGGATTCTCCTGGGACGGGCGCGTTCGCGCCGTGCGCGCAGGGGCTGGCTTGTGGCAGCCATTATTTTTGCCCTGGCAAGCCTTGTCTATTTCAAATACACGGGCTTTATGGTGGAGATTCTGAACACGCTGCCCTTTTTCAATTTTCAGGTACCTCAGATAACACTGCCGATCGGCATCTCCTTCTATACCTTCCAGGCCCTGACCTACATCATTGATCTTTACCGGGGTGAAATCAGGATCCAACGTTCCTACGCCCGTTTTCTGCTCTATGTCTCCCTCTTTCCCCAGTTGATCGCGGGCCCCATCGTCCGCTATGCCGACATTGAGCGGGAACTCCACCGCCGGGAAATCACTCTGGATGGGATGGCTGCAGGGATCCTGCGCTTTCTCGGGGGTCTGGCCAAGAAGGTCCTGATCGCCAACTACGCCAGTGAGATCGTCGAACTCTGCCTGGAGTCCGGGCACTTCTCCCAAATCAGTGCCGCGACTGCTATTTTGGGAATCATGGCCTTTGCCATCCAGATCTATTTTGACTTCTCGGGCTACTCTGACATGGCCATCGGCCTGGGGCTCATGTTCGGATTTCATTTCCTTGAAAACTTTAAGCATCCTTACATCTCATCCACCATTACGGAATTCTGGCGGCGCTGGCACATCTCCCTCAGCACCTTTTTCCGGGACTATGTCTACATCCCCCTGGGCGGCAACAAACGCCACCGTTTTCGCAATACCCTGATTGTCTGGTTTTTGACCGGTCTTTGGCATGGGGCCAACCTCAACTTCGTGGTCTGGGGCCTTTATTATTTCCTGCTCCTCATGCTGGAAAGGATCCTGATCCTGCCGCACAGGGATAAGATCCCCCGCCTGATCCGTCATCTGTGGACCATGCTGGCCGTGCTGGTGGGATGGACCTTGTTTTATTTCACAGAAACTGCCCGCTTCCTGACATTCTGGGGCAGAATCTTCGCTCCGGGGCTGGCCGGTTTTGCTGACATCGAGGCCAAGATCCTCTGGAAACAGCACATCCTGTTCATCCTTCTTGCCGCTGTGTTTTCAACGCCACTTCTTCCCTGGATCCGCAAGCGATTCAAAGATCCGCTCCACCGGCTGGAGTACTCCCGCATGGGGGGCTTCTTGAGAACAGCCGGTGCTCTCTTTCTTCTTTTTGTATCGACGGCCTCACTGGTCGCCTCAAGCTACAATCCATTTTTATATTTCCGATTCTAAGGTCGTAAGGTGAACCGATGCGCACACGTCAAACAAATCAGTCCATCCTGGTCATAGGCTTTCTGGTCACCCTCCTTGTCATCGGGGTCCTGCACCTGATCCTTCCCGAGCAGGCTGTTTCCGAAGATGAGGGGCGAGCCCTGGCTCACTTCCCCAAGCTTTCCTACGCTGATGCCCTGACGGGGGAACAGGCGGTCAAGATTGAAAAATGGTACAACGATCAATTCCCCTTCCGGGAGAACTTCATCCAGGCAGGCAAGGGCTGGCGCAGCCTGGCCTACCCCAACCTGAACACAGATGGCATGGCGATTTACCTGATTCCGGATGAAGAGGGAACTTTCGCCCCCGACCCAACCGAACCCCCGCCCACGGCTCCCCCTCCCACAAGCGAACCGGCAGAGGAAACGCCGGCGACAACGGAAACCCTGCTGCCAACCGAAGCCCCTGAACCGCCGCCCCTTGACCCTTTCGGAGAAGTGACCACCACCAAGGGACTGATCATCATCAACAACCGGGCCATGGAACGCTACTACGGGAACGAAGAAAGACTCAAGGCCTATGGGGAACGCCTCAACCGGTTGAATGAAAAGCTGGGCAGCGGCACGCAGCTTTACAGCCTGATCGCGCCCACGGCCATCGAACTCTACGCGCCCGATGAGCATCATTCCGGTTACTCATCTCAGAAACTTTGCATCGGCATTGTCAATGACACGCTGGATCCGGATATCCGCGCTGTCCAGGCTTATGACAAATTGCTCTTTCACCGCGATCAGTATATCTATTACCGGACCGACCATCACTGGACAGGGTTGGGCGCCTATTACGCCTACGCCGCATTTTGCGAGTCAGCCGGCTTTGAGGCGGCAGGCCTGGAGGAGATGGAGCATTACCAGATTGAAGGCACTTACCTGGGCTCCCTCTACCGTGTTTCGAAGAACGCTGTCCTGAAGGACAAGCCTGATACCACCGAGGGCTGGAAACCCAATGCCGAGTACACGGCGACCGCCTGGGACAACAGCGAGATGACGGTCACCTACAAAATCCGGCTGAATGACGAAAGAGTCAAGGGCGGCAACAGCTACCTCAATTTTTCCGGCGGTGACCGGGCCCTTTTGAAAATTGAAACCAATCACCAATCCGGCCGCAAGATCCTTCTGGTCAAAGATTCTTTCGGGAATGCCTTCGTCCCTTATCTTGCCAATCATTTTGACGAGATCTATGTGATCGATCCCCGCTATTACGTCCGCAGCATGACTGACCTGATCCGGCGCGAGGGAATTACCGATGTGCTCATCCTCAATTACATGTTCGGCACTTCCAATCAGACCTGGCTCTCAGGCTTTGACCTGATCGCAAAATAGGACCGCTTCCGTGTTAAACTGTCCGAAACAACAAAAGGAGTTTTGATATGACCCTTACGATTCCATCGTTTCCCTTGTCTTTCGACGACTTTGTGACCCTGGCGCAAGACATGATGAAAAACCCCCAGGGCACCGCGGCCCTCCTGATCATCGCGCTCAAAACCTACATTGATGACAGGGAAAAGGGCCTTGAAATTTTGAATTACCTTCACGGACCAAGGCCCCTGTCTGTCCGTGATCAGCAGTTTATCCGCGACCGCATGATGGACAAGCCCTATCTGCCCGACTCCTACCTGGCAGGTGCCAGGCCGAAAAACAACTACACCCCGGATCAACCCCTGTCCATCCAGGTGCTGCCCGATCCGATCCCCGCTGAAAGCGATGAATTCGCCAGGGTCCGCCTTATGTCATCGGGGGCTGACAGCCCTCGTATTGTCACGCTCAGGCGCCAGGCTTCCGGAGATGTGTGGTTCCTGTGGGACTACCCTGCCGTTGTGACCGGTATCCGGCTCCCAGCCAAAGAAGATCCCTGGTCATAGACCGGTCCATTATTTGATCCGCGCGACACCCGTCGCGACAGCCGCTTCATAGACGGCCCGCGCGACCGTTTCCCTGAGGCGCGGATCTGCCGGTTCCGGCAGAATCCGGTCCCTGTGAAGCCCCTCCTCACCGGCCAGCCTGGCCAAAGCCATGGCCGCCGCCCGCTTCATGGCATCGTTGATGTCGGAGGCCCTGGCATCAAAGACACCCCGGAAAATGGCGGGAAAGGCCAGCACATTGTTGATCTGGTTGGGGTAGTCGGACCGGCCCGTGGCAACGATGAATGCGCCGGCCTTTTTTGCCTCCGCCGGATCAATCTCGGGATCCGGATTGGCGCAGGCAAAGACAACCGGATCGGGAGCCATGGCTCTGATCATGTCACCGGTGACCAGGCCAGGTCCAGAAAGCCCGATCAGGACGTCGGCGCCTCTGAGCGCATCAGCCAGACTTCCATGTAGACCTCTTTTATTGGTGAGTACTGCCAGCTCATTTTTCTCGTCATTCATGCCAGGCCGCCCCGTCCGGAGTATTCCCCCGCGGTCGCAGATAAGAAGATCTTTTGCGCCGAACTCCATCAGGAGGCGGGCAACGGCTGAGGAGGCGGCGCCCGCCCCGCTGAATACAATCCGCGCCTCGTTCATGGTCCTGCCCGTCAATTTCAAGGCGTTGATCAGGGCGGCCAGCACCACCACGGCCGTGCCGTGCTGATCGTCATGAAAGACGGGAATGTCGCAGACTGCCTTCAGCCTTCTTTCAATTTCAAAACAGCGCGGGGCCGAGATGTCCTCCAGATTGATCCCCCCAAAACTCCCCGACAGCAGCTGGATGGTCCGGACGATTTCATCGGTGTCTTTTGACCGGATGCAGAGAGGGAAAGCATCCACGTCGCCGAATGCCTTGAAGAGGACACACTTGCCCTCCATGACCGGCATGGCAGCCTCAGGCCCGATGTCGCCCAGGCCAAGAACGGCCGACCCGTCGGTCACAACCAGGCACAGATTCCAGCGCCGGGTCAGGTCATAGGATTTCGCGGGATCCCCGGCGATGGCCAGGCAGGGGGCCGCTACCCCCGGTGTATAGGCGATGGCAAGATCTTCCTTTGAACTCACGCTGACCCGGGGGATCACCTCAATTTTCCCCCGCCAGCGCGCGTGTGCTTCCATGGCTCTGGCTTCATAACAGTGTTCCGGCATCATTAATCCCTCGCTTTTCGTCCTCACTCGGGTCTTTTATCTTGCGCAAAAAGACATCCTCATGGTAGCATGTGCACAGTTATAATAATTATGACTTTGTAATCATTATAAAGTCATAAAGGAAGACTGCCCCCTCGGGGATCAGGCAGAACAGACACAGAAAGGAATCGTGAAAAATGCCAATGGTCGGAAAACAGGCCCCCTTGTTCGAAGCAGGCGCCTACTACAAGGGGAAGTTCACCAAGGTGAAACTGGAGGACTACAAAGGTCAATGGGTGATGCTCTGCTTCTATCCCGGCGACTTTACCTTTGTCTGAGGGACAGAGGTGTCTGCAGTTGCAGCCAAGTATGAAGAATTTGAGAAACTGGGCGTACAGGTCCTGTCGATCTCGGTTGACAGCGAATTCGTCCACAAGATCTGGAATGACGTCGAGCTGTCGAGAATTGCCGGCAGGGATGTTCCCTTCCCCATGCTGTCCGACTCCTCGGGCGCCATCGGTGAACTCTATGGCGTCTATGACCGGGAGGCGGGCGTCAATGTCCGCGGCCGTTTCATCATCGATCCCGATGGCAAGATCCAGGCCATGGAGGTCCTGACGCCTCCGGTCGGAAGAAACGTCTCAGAAGCCATCCGCCAGATCAAGGCCTACCAGCTGGTACGCAAGACAGGCGGCAAGGAAGTTACGCCTTCAGGCTGGCAGGAGGGCGGCAAAACACTTAAACCCGGTATCGGCCTGGTCGGGAAAATCGCTGATCACTGGACGGTCGCCGACTCCTACAAGTGAGTTGAGCCGAAAGAGGAAAGAAGCCGCAACATGGGCTCAAAGACGGTCGATCTGCTGAAAGAGCACGGAATTAATCCTTCCAGCCAAAGGGTGCATATTTACCATTACCTGGCGGCCTCCAAGGAACATCCGACGGTTGATGACATTTACGCAGAACTGCAAAAGGACGGCCATCTCTTCTCGCGGGCCACCGTCTACAACACGGTCAACCTTTTTCTTGAAAAAGGCTTGATCCGCCCGGTCAAGGTGGAGGCCCACGAAATGCGCTTTGACGCCACCCCGGGTTTTCACGCTCATTTCAAATGCGAATCCTGCGGCCTTATTTTGGATATTCCCATGAAGGAACCGCTGCCAGATGACACAGGCGGGCTTGAGATCCGCCGGACCAGTGTAATTTTCAGCGGTCTATGCGGCCAATGCCTAGAGAGTCAAGGCGGCAGGCAAAGCGGGCTTTGATCTTCCGCTGATCCCCGGCCGCAATAAGCGGCCGGGGAGTTTTTTCAGCGGTCTGTCAGGGGGATTTCCAGCTGAATCCTGCCATCACGCCGGACACGGGGAATCTTATTTTTCCGGAAGTACTCAATCACATTATCCTGGGCCGAGGTGCTGACTACCCGCACGCGGCCCTTTTCCGCCAACTCTTCCTGGCTGATCCCGAATGTATCGGCGATGATGCCAAAATGATAGTCCTGCATGGCAATCCGGTAATCCGCTTCTGGGTCAAGCGGATTGCCTTTCATCAGGATTTCCCCGATCTCCCCGTCCCCGCCGACCCGGACCCGGAGTTCCGCGTTCCATTGGTAAAATTCACGCGATCCCTCCCTGTGCAAGGTCCGCATCAGATGCGCCAGCATGTCTTCCAGTACCCGGCCGGTGACAGAGAAGCTGATCATGGCCTCATCGTAGGGGTAAAGCTCCATCAAGTCGGACCGGGTCACCAGGCGCGACAGTTTGGGCTTGCGGATGGAACCCGAGGCAATAAATACAATATCGACCCCCAGCTGGAAACGGAGAATATCCGAAAATAAATTGCCGAGTTCTGTTTCGCGGAAGCGGTCCGCGTGTTCCATCTCGTGCGGCAGCCGGCAGATCACCGTATTATACTTGCCATCCACCTCTTCCTGGTACTTGGACAGGAGCTCTTCCATGACGGGGTCAGCCGGACAATGCGTGTCATCGATGGGGACCGCCTGCCAGGAAAATTCGTGGACCGAATTGGTATCCATGTTGATGACAAGATCGAAACGGCCGATAAAATCGGTTCCCGACCCCACCTGGGCGATCAGGATATCATTGACGCGCTCGGGCGTTTCCAGCATGGTGTGGCTGTGTCCGCCGATGATGAGATCCACACCGATTTCAGGCGGCAGGAGCGCGGCCAGTTTCTTATCCTGCTCGAAGCCGATATGTGTTAAGAGAACAGTCAGGTCGATGTCGACGTCCTTGTAGCTGTTGCAGATGTACTCAACTTCTTCCGCGGCGTCCTCGATGCTGATAAAAGTACCGACCAGGGGCTCGCTCTTGCTTTTGGCGATTACTTCCTCGGTGACAATCCCGATGAAAAGTATCCTGATTCCGTCTGTTTCAATGATGTGGTAGGGCTTGAAGAGGTTGGCGCCCGTCGGCTTGATATAAAGGTTGGCGTTGACGATGGGAAAGTTGGCACAGCGTTCCAGGAACATGAGGTGTGAGAAGCCATAGTCAGTCTCATGGTTGCCCAGTGTCACCACATCGGGCTCCAGCATGTTCATGACCAAGATGGTTGAAATCCCCCGGTATTCCTGATCGATGATGGATCCCTGGAGCATGTCTCCCGAGATGACGTAGAGAACCGGATCAGTCTCCTCTTCCCTGACCTTGTGAACATAGCCTGAGAGCCGGCTCATGCCGCCGACCATCTTGTCGTGGGTTTCCTTGGCGAAAAAATCGCCGTGCATGTCATTGGAATGAAGCAATACCAGCTTTCTCAGATCCATTCACCAACCTCCGCAAAGTGGCGGGCGGGCGTTTCCCGCCCTCTCTTTTTCCCCCAAAATATAGCACAGGAAAGGCTCTGCGGACCTTCTTTTTCCCACTCCCGGTATATGATAATTTTTAATCGATAATTTAAGACTGAATGGATTGACATTCGCGATTCCTTATTTATAATGGATACGTGGCAAAAATTGTCATAATTTTGGAGGAGGAAATCCTATGAAAAAAATAATCGTTTTAATCCTCGTTGCCGTCCTGGCTCTTGGATTGGTTGCCTGCAGCAAGAAGCCCGCCAAGGTTGAAGGCGCGGTCAAAACCGGTTTCGGAGTCGGCTTCAGCAACTACAATTCAAAAGACTTTGATGAAGACGTGGGAAAAGGCACCGTCGACTCGCAGGCCTATGCGGCAGCCGTCATGGTCGATAAGGACGGCAAGGTGGTCAAGTGCACCATTGACGCCATGATGTCCCAATTCGCATTCAATGAGGAAGAGATCCTGACCGGGCCTGAAACGGTTTTCAAGACCAAAAATGAACTCGGTGACGACTATGGCATGAGAAAAGCTTCACCGATCGGCAAAGAGTGGTTTGAACAGGCAGCGGCCTTCGCGGAATACTGCGTCGGCAAGACGGCCGATGAGATCAAAAATATCGCTGTTTCCGATGACGGCAAGGCGACCGACAAGGATCTGACCTCTTCTGTCACCGTTCCGGTCAAGGGCTACCAGGATCCCGTCCTCATGGCCATCGCCAATGCCCAGGACCTGGGCGCGCAGGCCACCGACAAGCTGGGGCTGGGCATTGTGGGAACCGGCGAGCAAACCGTTGTCAAAGAAGATGACGGCGCGCCCGCGACAGCTGTCGCTTACAACCATTATTGCGTGCTGACCCTGGACGCCGACGGCAAGATCACCTCCTGCATCTTTGATGCCTCCCAGGGCAAGTTCAAGGTCGAGGACGGCAAGATCACGACCGACCTGATGGCGGAAATCAAGACCAAGAACGCCTTGGGTGATGATTACGGGATGAGAAAAGCATCTCCCATCAAGAAAGAGTGGAATGAACAGGCTGAGGCCTTTGCCAAGTACGTTACCGGCAAAAAGGTTGATGAAGTCGGCGGCATGAGCCTGAAAGAAGGAGCTCCTGACGTGGCGGACCTCTCCTCCTCCTGCACCATGCACGTGGTCGACCTGATCGGCGCGGTCAACAAGGCTGCCGCTTCCGCCAAGTAATTATTGAGGCGCAAAAGTTTTCAAACAGGCTGTTTCCAAAGAAGAAACAGCCTGTTTCCTTGTCTCGCAAAACAGGCGGAGCAGCTATGAAACGTAAGGGACTTTTCCTTTTTTTGATATTTTTCCTTTGTTCCCTGATAGCCGCCTGCACCGGGCCGGGGAAGGAGGACAAGGGACCCCAAAAATATGAAGCCGAATTCGTCGGCCTTTTCGATACCCTGACCCGGGTCATGGGCTACGCCGACAGCCAGGATGCATTCAAGTCGACCGTCCAGGCCTTGAAGGACGATCTTGAAGTCTACCACCAGCTTTATGACATTTATCATGCCTACCCCGGCCGGGTCAACATCAGGACCCTGAATGAGAAAGCCGGCCAGGGCCCGGTCGAGGTTGATCCGAAAATCATCGGCCTGCTCCTGTTTTCCAGGGAGGCTTATGACCAAACGGACGGCCGTGTCAACATCGCCTTGGGCGCGGTGACCGGGATCTGGCACCGCTACCGCCAGGAGGGCATCGATGATCCCCAGGCAGCCCGGCTGCCCGGCAGGGATCTCCTGGAGGAGGCGGCGCGGCATAGCTCCATTGATGACCTGATCATTGATCAGGTCCGCTCCACGGTGGAACTGAAAGATCCCCGGATGAGCCTGGATGTGGGGGCGGTGGCCAAGGGCTATGCGGTGGAGCAGGCAGCCCTGGCGGCTGAGGCCCGCGGCGTCAAGCACCTTCTGATCTCCGTCGGCGGCAACGTTCGGGCCATCGGAGCCCGCAATGACCGGGGCGAACCCTGGCGGGTCGGCATCGAGAATCCCGATTATGCCGTGGATGATTACCTGGCCATCGTCAAGGCCGATTCCCTGTCTGTGGTAACAAGCGGCGTCTACGAGCGCTTTTACCTGGTGGATGGTAAATCCTACCATCACATCATTGACCCTGATACCCTTTTCCCGGAAAACAGGTACCTGTCTGTCTCCGTCATCACCCCGGATTCCGGCCTGGCCGACGTCCTTTCGACAGCCCTTTTCAACCTGGATTTGGAGGAAGGGAAAAAACTGATCGAGAGTCTGGACCGGACCGAAGCGCTCTGGTGCATGCCGGACGGCAGCCTGATCGAAAGCAGCGGATTTTCAGCCTTTATAGAAGAATAAGTTAGCTGGCTTCTTCCTTATGCTGCGGCAGGGGAAGTGCTGTCAGATTGCGGATAACCGGACCCGCGGCAGCACCGGTCAGGACTCCTGTCAGCAGGCCCGTGATCAGCAGGGGCGGCAAATAGGTCACAAGGAGCAGGGGTTCTGCCAGAACCAGGCTTGCGACACCTACCTGGCCGATATTGTGGGCCGCGGCCCCGGCCATGCTCATGCCGATGACCGAAAGCGACCTGCCCTCCAGAAAACTCAGAAGCCACATGACCACAAGGGCCAGCAGGCCTCCTCCCAAGGAAAAAAGCATGGTGGTAATCCCTGTGATGGCGCTCATAATCATGATCCGAACCAGCAGGATGGCAAGGGCGTCTGTCACATGCAGCCGCATCAGGGCAACCAGGGTGACGATGTTGGCCAGACCCAGCTTCAAACCGGGAACCGGGACGATCAATTCCAGCGGAATCCAACGTTCAACCAGGGCCAGGACCAGGGCCAGGGATACCAACATGGCATCCAGGGTCAGGCGGCGCAGCCGCCTCCGTTGTGCCCCCTTGGTCTTCACCGGATCACCACATCAACATCGTCGCCGTCAGCCTGCGGGCCGCCCACTGCTTTCAGGATGACACCCCCGGGCACACAGGCGGCGATTGACCCTCTTTTCCCCACCCAGCCGGACTGGACACAGACCTTGTCGGGGCAGTCCGCCTCGGCAAAGCGGATCTTCCCCCCGCCCCATTCCAGCCGGTAGTGAAAACCGCCGAGCGAAATCTCTTCCTCCCCGTTTTTTTGTAAATCACCGGCCCCCCAGGTCCGGACCAGCCGGCCCTCTTGGGTCAGGACCACTGCACCGGCCTCCGGCCGGCCGGAAAAGACTGGCAAGATGAAAAGTCCGGCAGCCACAAGCAGAATGGCAGCCGCGACTACCAGATCCCCCCAGCGAAAAGCGTGGTACCAGCGCGGGTGATGTCGGGTCATGCAACTCCTTGAATCAGTCTTTACTCCCGCCATTATAACCAATTTCAGGCAGGCAATCGGCTATAATCAGCTGAAGGAGATTTTGTGTTTCATCTGATTTCTTTTCTGACAGGCGCCCTGCTGTCCGTCATGATCCTGATCAACGGCCGTTTAACCGAGCGGATCGGCTTGTATCAGGCAACGGCCGTCATTCATCTGGCAGGGGTCCTCTTCTCCTTATTTGCCTCCTGGCTCCGAAAAGAGAAACCGCTCCCGCGCTCGCGGTCACCATGGTGGTTTTACCTGGGCGGCGTCATCGGTGTTTACACCGCTCTGGCCAACAACTTTGCCTTTGGCAAAATCACCCTGACCAGTATCGTGGCCCTGGGCCTGCTCGGCCAGACCATGGCCTCGCTCGTTATCGACACGACAGGCTGGCTGGGAATGACCCGGCGGCCCTTTCGCAAATCGACCCTGATCGGCCTTGTCTTTTGTTTCGCCGGCATCGGGATCATGCTGGACCACTCCGTCCTGGAAGCTGTTTTGGCCGTCTGGATGTCTTTCGGCACCGGGATCTCCATCGTCATCTCCCGATCCATCAACGCCCGCCTGGCAGAACGGATCGGTCCGCTTCCCGGATCCTTTGTCAACCACCTGACAGGACTTCCAGTCGCTTACGCCCTGGTTCTTCTGACCGCAAAAAACCAGCCGCCTGTCTCTTATCCGGGAGGCCCGCAATCCTGGGTATATCTGGGAGGGGTGCTGGGTGTTGTTGCCGTCATGCTCTTCAATATCCTGGTCCCCAGAATTTCGCAGTTTCACCTGACGGTTCTGTCTTTCGTGGGGCAGGTTTTCACCGGCTTTTTCATTGATCTTTTCGTGGGCGGCTTTGCAGCCGATGCCTCCTTCTGGGGTGGCCTCCTGATTGCGGCCGGAATTGCCCTCAATCTGGGTCTCGAATACAAAGCCTCCCGTAAAGCGGGGCCGTCCCCCTCTAGTTGAGGGTTACGATCAGCTCCCTGTAGAAGGACATCATTTTGCCCAGCTTATCAATGGCCAGATGCTCGTCCGTCCCGTGCATCAGGGCCAGCTCCGCCTCCGACAGGCGGAGAGGCTGGAAGCGGTAAACATTGTCCGCCAGGTCTTCGTAATAGCGGCTGTCGGTCCCCCCCGCCATCAGATAAGGGATAACAACTGCGTCGGGGAACACCCGGCCGATGACCCCGACCAGATGGCTGTAGGCAGCTGAGTCGACCGATGCCGCCCTGGAGGGTTCCTCGACTGCGATGGGCCGCACCTGGCACGGCACACCCGTTGTCTTTTCCAGGTGTTGCAACACGTCAGCCGTTGTCTCACCCTGCAAAACCCGGAGATTGGCCGTGCAAACCGCTTCTTTGGGAAGCACATTGGGGGCGGAGCCGCTGGAGCTCATGGTAAAGGCAAAAGTGGAGCGCAGGAGCGCAGCTGTCTGCTTGTTTTTCAGAAGGATGCCCTTGAGAAGAGGGAAAAAGAACCTGGGTTTTTTCAGGATCCAGCCCTGGATGCCCGGCATGTAGGGCGCAATACTTTTGAGCATCTTTTCAACGGTCTCTGTCAGCCGGGCCGGCATGGGATGACGTTCCGCCTTATAGATGAACTCCGCCATGTAGCCCAGGCTGGTGTGGGCTGGAGGGGTGGAGGAGTGCCCTTCCTCGCCGGTGAAAACAAACTCATAGCTGGCGCTGGCTTTCTCTGCCAGGCCAATGACAGCAACCGGTTCCTTGATGCCGATCATGGATCCGTCTGAGACGGCGCCCCCCTCATCGAGGACACATTCAAAGCAGATTCCTTTTTCTTCAAACCAGCTGACGATCTTCTGGGCACCGTGGCGTCCGTTGACCTCTTCGTCAAAACCCAGCGCCAGCCACAGGTCACGCGGCGGCTGGAAACCTTCCTCCAGCAGCAGCTCAAAAGTTTCCATCAGGCCGATGACCGAACTCTTGTCGTCGATTGATCCGCGGCCCCAGACCCTGCCGTCGGCGATCACGCCCGAAAAAGGCCCCTCGTGGGTCCATCCCTCCTCAAGGGCCGGGACAACGTCATAGTGGGCCAGAAAAAGTATGGGCTGCCGGCTGCTGTCCTTGCCGGGCCAGCGGTAAACCGGGCTGTAGCCGTTGATCAGGGTGCGCTCCAGTTTCTGGTGCAACAGGGGGTAGGTTTTTTCAAGGAAACTTAGAAAAGACGAGAATACATCCAGATCCATCTCATCCAGGCTGAAATGTGAAACGGTCGGAAAGCGCACGGCTTGCGCCAGACGCTCCGCCGCCTGTTCAATTCTTTTTTCCATGTGATTGCTCCTTATCCATTTGGATGGGTCAAAGTCCGATGAAATAGCCCAGATAGAGCCAGGCCAGACTGAGCAGGGCCAGACCCAGCTGCAGTAAAATTTCCCAGCGGAACCACTTGGTGTAGCCAACAGGGGAAAATCCCAGGCCAATCATCAGGGCCGCATTGGTCGGGTAGAGCAGATTTGAAAAGCCGTCGCCGAAGATGAAGGCCTGGACAGCCAGCTGCCGTGACAGGCCGGTCACATCAACGATGGGCAAGAGGATAGGCAGAACCAGGAAGGCCTTGGCTGAGCCCGATCCGATAAAGAAATTGAGAGCCAGGATAAGCAGCCAGACCCAGACAATGGCCATGACAGGACTCATTCCCCCAAGTTCGCTGACAGCGGCAAAGAGAATGGTATCCATGACACCGCCCCGGACAACAATCTGTTTGATGCTCATCGCCATCAGGATCAGGGCGATGGCCGGCGCCACTCCCAGAAGTCCGGCCAGCAGCGCCCTCCCCATTTCCTTGACCGGCATGATCCGGGCGGCCAGGACGCTGATCACTGATCCGGCCAGAAAAAGAACCGCAATCAGCGGGAAACTGATATCTGACAGGAAGCTGATGAAAAATGAGGCGACCAGGACAGCAGCGATCAGGAGAAGGAAGACCGAAAAGATCTTCAGGGCCCGGTTGACTCCTTCCGGGTATGTCAAGTTTTCTTCCGCTTTCAGTTGCCCGTCTTCACGGTAAACAAGGGACCGGGCAGGATCCTTCTCGATGCGTTTGGCGTACCACCTAAGGAATAACTGGACCAGAAGGAAGGAGGTGACAAAAATGGCAATCCGGAAGGGGGTAGCCGAATAAAGGGGCAAGCCGGCAAGTTTTTGTGCCACGCCCAGGGTGAAGGGGTTGAAGACGGCCGCCCCGAAGCCAATCCCGGCGGAAAGGAGGCTCATGCCCAAGCCAATCAGGGAGTCCCAGCCCATTTTTCTGGCCAGGATCAAACAGAAGGGAACCAGGACAATCAGTTCTTCAAAAACACCGAAACAGGCCCCGAACAGCATAAAGAACAGGCTGACAGCAGACAGGAGCATGTATTTCCTTGAGGCGTAGCGGGTCATCAGCCGATCCATCAGCCGCTCTACCATGCCGCCCCGTAAAAGGAGGGTGAAACTTGCCCCCAAAAAAAGAAGAAAAATCAAAATGACCCAGACCACTTCGGCACCGGGGCCAATCAGGACCTCAAAAGGAGCAGTCAACCAGAGATAAGGCGGATAAAAGGGTTTATCCGTGTAGCGGAAAGATCCCTCCACAATCATCTCCCGCCCGTCAAGCACCATCCGGTCGTAGGAGCCCGCGGGGAGAATCAGGGTGAGCAGACCCGCCACGATCATGAGGACAAGCAGGGTGCCCAGCGAGATCAGATAGGAACGCTTTCCGATACGGAGTGACTGACGATTCATGACTGACCTCCTGCCAACCGCCTCCTAATCGCGGCCCGTGGCTCGTTTGTAGAGCAATAAAACCCAAAAGGCGATGATGGAGGCCAAAATCGCAATCCCCGTCAGGAGAAGGAACAAGCTGAGATCGCCACCCGCGGCAAGAGCCGCCAGCAAAACCACAAGAACCATGGACAAAAGAACAATCAGCAGTTTGCCAAACGCGGACGACAGGAAGCGTTTGAAAAATCTCAGTTCATCGGGAGTGAATCCCTGTTTCCTGCCCTTGCCTGCTGATTTCTTTTTCCCGGCCATGACCTGTCCCCCATCTTTCTCATGATACTATGACTTTGGCTTTCATTAAAGAAAGATCAAAGACTCAATGGATGGAATTACTGCACAAGCCATGGCACCCGAACTCGACAGGCTGCTGTCGGGCTCCCTTGTTGACCGGATTTCCATGAGCGACCGCAACACCCTCCACCTGGCCCTTTTCACAGTCAGAAAAAGCAAATTCAACCTGACCCTCAGCGCGGCCGCCGCCCGGCCCACCCTCATCCTTTCAACCGATTCCTCACCGCAAGGATTGAATCCGCCCCCATCCTTTGCCATGTTTCTGCGCAAGCACCTGCGGAGGGCGAGAATCGATTCCATCACCACCCCGCCCTGGGAGCGCATCTTCAACGTCAACTTTTCGGCTCTCGACGAACTGGGTGATCCCGTCAATCTGCGGCTCATTTTCGAATGCATGCCCCGAACGGCCAATCTGGTACTGGTGAACAGCCAGGACGTGATCCTGGCAGTCCTGCGCCCTGTTGATCACAGTGTCAACCGTTTCAGGGAAATGCTTCCCGCCCATCCCTACATCCCCCCGCCTGTCCAGGACAGGCTGAATCCCACTGAATGTGCCAGTCTGGAAACAGACAGCCTGCTGGGGGAATTGACGGACAGTCAACTGTCCGGCCGGGCCCTGGCAGGCCGGGTAGCAGGATTTTCACCCATCCTGGGCCAGGAAGTGATCTCAAGGGCAGGCCCGGGCGCATCCCGTGAACAAGTGGCTGAAGCCCTTCGCATCCTCTGCCTTGAAATCGCCGCAGGCCATTATTGCCCCGCCGTCTATTACGACGGGCCCTGGGGAAACCCCCTTGCAGCCCATGCAGTCAGGCTCTCCCATCTTCCCGTCCAGGTCCTTTATGACGACACCTACAAGGCTGTGGCAGACTACAGCCAGGCAGTTGCCGCCATCGACCGCTTCCGCCAAAGGCAACAGGCCATCACCAAAACCATGGAGGCGCATCTCAAGCGCACGCAGAAAAAGAGACAGCTCCACGAAGCCGATGTGGCAACCGGAAAAGAGGCCGCAAGCGACCGTCTCATGGGAGAACTGATCCTTGCCTGGATCCACACCATCCCCCCCGGCACCCAGGGTCTGACCCTGGACAACTACCGGGATCCGGGGAAGCAGGTATACTGTCCCCTGAATCCCCGCCTGTCGCCCGCTGAAAACGCCAACCTCTATTTTAGGAAAGCCAAGCGGAAAGAACGTAAACTCGGGTCGGCCCGGCGTTTTCTCCAGGAAGACCTGGACGAACTGGCCTGGCTGGAATCCCTCCTGGCAGCTGCGGGCTATGCAGAAACCGGGGAGGATCTCCTGGCAGTCGAGCGCGAATACCATCAGCGTTCGGCAGCAGAGAAAACCAGCATCAGTGAAGCGCCACCGGCAGCTGGTATGCCCGGCAAACCAGCATCAAAAAAGAGACGGCAGCAACCGGGCGGACCAGCCGGCAGGAAAACCAAAAAGACCTTGGAAAAGCAAGAAAGCCTGCCCGGTCCCCGGCTCTTTCGATCCGCTGACGGTTTTCTCATTGCCAGCGGCCGCAACAACCTGCAAAACGATCAGCTCCTCAGGAAAGCCGGGCGCGATGATCTATGGTTTCACGTCAAAAACTTTGCCGGCTCACACGTCATCCTGTCAAAAGACGGCCGCCCATTGACTCCTCTGGCCATCGAAGAGGCCGCGGCTGTGGCCGCCTGGTATTCAGGAGCAGGGAGAGGAGGGGGTGCTGTGGAAGTCGACTATTGTCCCGTCCGGCAGGTCAAAAAGATCCCCGGCACCCGACCCGGCAAGGTCACCTACAGCGACTACAAGACCCTTTACATCAAACCGGCTGACCCCTCACACCTGAAAATCACCTGACCCGTTTAAGGGATCAAGCTTTGATGATCCTTCAGGATGGATTCGAGGTAGGTGGATTTCTCCAGTGAGACCACACAGCCACAGTATTTTTGCCTGTAAAGACCCAGGTCACGCGCCAGGGCCTGGCCCTTGCGGTACCCATCCCGCCAGTCACAGGCAAGGAAGGTCATTCCGTGGCTGGCAGAAGCACGACGGCCCTCCTGCAGCATCTGTTCCCGATTCTGATAGGGGCTGACCAGCAGAGTCGAACTGATGGCATCAAATCCCCGCGCTGCCGCCTCTTTCGCAAGCCCCGAGAATCTCACCCGATAGCAGTATCGGCAACGTTCCTGCCCGTCATTGGCCCGTTTTTGCCATTCCCCGGGCAGGGAGCAGCCCTGAGTGATCAGGGGAACCCCATAATGATCCGCCACTTTGAGCGCATTGTCCAAACGGCGCTCCCATTCAAGCTGCGGATGAATGTTGGGATTATAAAATAAAAGGGATACATCAGCGCCTCTTTCCAAAAGGCGCTCAAGCGGCCACATGGCGCAGGGACCGCAGCAGGCGTGAAGCAGGAGCTTTTTGAAATCAGGGACGTCAGTCATCTGCCAGGGCTCCGTCTCTTTGTCCGGACTCCATGATTTCCTGCAATGAAACCTGTCCGGCATCGCCCAAATTTCTGGCATTCCGTTCGACGTAAGGGAGACCCAGATGATCGAAACCGCCCCGGGTCAAAATCCTGCCGCGCGGTGTTTTCGCGATGAAACCAATTTGCATCAGGTAGGGCTCGTAGATGTCCTCAATGGTCACTGCGTCCTCTCCCGTTGATGCCGCCAGAGTATCCAGGCCGACCGGTCCTCCGTCATACATTTCGGCCATGACCCGCATGATCAGCCGGTCATTTCCGTCCAGGCCGATGGAGTCGATCTCCAGCGCTGACAGACCCATTTCACAGATGGCCCGGTTGACGACGTTGTCACCCCTGACCTGAGCATAGTCGCGCATGCGGCGCAAGAGCCGGATGGCGACACGCGGAGTTCCGCGGCAGCGGCCGGACAGCTCACGCAGACCATGATCGTCAATGCCCACTCCGAGCAGGGCGGCGTAGCGGTTGAGAATTTGTGAAATCTCGGAAGGCTGGTAGAGGTCGAGGCGTTGGATCAGGCCAAAGCGGTCGCGCAACGGCGACGTGAGCAGTCCCGCCCTTGTCGTCGCCCCGATCAGGGTAAAGCGGGGCAGGTCCAGCCTGATGGAACGGGCGGATGGCCCTTTGCCGATCAGGATGTCAAGGGCGTAGTCTTCCATAGCGGGGTAAAGGATTTCCTCCACCGTCCGGTTCAGCCGATGGATTTCATCGATGAAAAGAACATCGTGTTCCTGGAGATTGGTCAGAATGGCCGCCAGGTCGCCCTGGCGTTCGATGGCAGGCCCCGAGGTGATGCGCATCTCAACCCCGAGTTCATGGGCGATGATACCCGCCAGGGTTGTCTTTCCCAGGCCGGGAGGGCCGTAAAGCAGGATGTGGTCCAGAGACTCCCCGCGCGCTTTCGCAGCCTCAATGGCGATGCCGAGATTGGCCTTGACCTTTTCCTGGCCGAAGTATTCGCCCCATCGGCGCGGCCTGAGCTGCGGCTCATCTGTTTCATCGCTCAGCGCTTTCCGTGATAAAACGCGCTCTTCCTCAAAACAGCCGTCATCATCTTCCCTCATGGTGCTTTGGAATTCAAACATGGCCCGAACCTGCTTTCCCTTTCAGGATACCAAAGAAGAGGGCGGGACCGCTAGACCGCGGCCATCCGGGACAGGGCACGGCGCAGGAGGCTTTCAACCGTGTCGGATTCATCATGGCCCGCCCGCCGGACGGCATCCAGGGCTTCTGCATTGCTATAGCCCAGCACCATCAGGGCAGCCACTGTCTCGCCGGCAATCCCTCCTGCCTGAGAGGCGGGGGGCGCACCCGGAAGCTGCCTCGTTTCGGAAATTTCCACCCCCGTTTTTTTCAGTTTATCGGTCAATTCCAGAATCATTCGCGCCGCGCCTTTTTTCCCGATCCCCTTGACACGGGTCAGGCGGTCGGCGTCGCCCTGCAGAATGGCCAGGGCAAAAGCATCCGGGCTCAGGGTGCCTACCACTTGTAAAGCCAGTTTGGGGCCGACACCGCTGACCGTCTGAACCAGGATAAACAAATTCTTCTCTTCCTCATTGAAGAATCCAAACAGGCCCATCTCATTCTCGCGGACATGGAGATGGGTGTGGAGAGTCACTGTCTGGCCTGCCGGGGGCAGTGAAGCGATCAGGCCGGGCGCCATTTCTATCTGAAAACCGATCCCCCCCTGCTCAAGGATGATGAATTCCTCCGCTTTTTTGACAATCCGGCCTGTAATGCTGGCAATCATGGTGTACTCCCTGTTACTGGTATCCGCCGACCGCCAGGCTGCTGTCCCGGTTACCCGAGTGCGCGTGGCAGATGGCGACGGCAAGCGCGTCGGCCGCATCGTCCGGTCTTGGCATCTTTCTTAAGCCAAGCAGAACCCGGACCATCTCCTGGATCTGCTTCTTTTCTGCCCTGCCATAACCGGTCACTGCCACCTTGACCTGGATCGGCGTGTATTCATAGACGGGAAGGCCGGCACGTGCCGCCGCGACAACGGCAACTCCCCGCGCCTGGGCTGTTCCCATGGCAGTCGTTGTATTGCGGCTGAAAAACAATTCCTCAACAGCGAAACAATCGGGCCTGTGGCGGTCACTCAGCTCAGCCAATGCCTGGTCGATGGCCAGCAGTCTCTCAGGGAAGGAGGTGTGGGCGTCAGTTTTGATGACACCGTAATCGAGTGCCCGGAGCCGCTTATTTTCGCAGAGGATGACACCGAACCCCGTGATGGCGTAGCCAGGGTCAATGCCCAGAATGATCACCTCAACACCTCCGATGTTTCCTGCCGGCCCGGGCCGGCAAGGACTAGCTCTCCATAAACGCGTGCAGGGCCCTGATATTTTTCACCCAGTCGATGTCGTACATTTCCATGCCCCTGATGATCTTCTTGGCGTCATAAGTTTCGAGCGGCAGCATGAGCTGATCGAAAGAATAGGTGCTGTAGCTCCCGACGCCCAGAATCAGGTTCATCATCTCACCGTCGGTCAGATTGGTTTTGACCTCAGGCATCAGGGCCTCGACCGTTTCGGTCAATTTCCCGACATCGCTGCCCTTCATCTTGTTGAAGAGCGCCATGATGACTTTGCGCTGACGCTCCATCCGCTTGAAATCGGAATCCAGTTTCCTGATTCTGGAATAGTCAAGAGCGGCTTTGCCATTCAGGAGCTGGGGCCCCGACTGAAATGACCCGGCACCGATACTGGTCAAATAGTTGGCCTCGCTTGACGTCAAATCGATGGTGACGCCGCCGACCTTGTCAATGGCCTTGACAAAACCGGAAAAATCGGTGGCGATATAACGCGAAACATCCACCCTGAAGTTGCGCTGAACTGTTTTCATCAAGAGCCTGGGACCTCCCCAGGTATGGGCTGCGTTCAGCATGTAGTTCGAAGAATAATTTTTTCTGTAGGCCGGATCCGGGTCGTTCGGGATACTGACATAAATGGCCCGCATCAGGGAGGTCAGGTGAAAAGACCGGGTCTTCCTGTTAATGGTCAAAAGCATCATGGCGTCTGAACGCCCGTGTGCGTTGGGGTCCCGGGTGTCCGATCCGATGATTAGAATACTGGTGATTTCTTTATTTTGTAAAACAGGAATCCTCATCCCCTCCTTCATGTTGGGAGGGGCATCGATCCCGGAAAGATCCGTCTCAATCTTGATATCGCCGATCCGGTCATAATCACGAAGACCGATAATAAAGTAGAGATAACCGAAGGCAGAGGCCGCTGCGGCCAAGACAAGCCCCGTGAGGATGCCCGCCACGGAAACCAAGAGTTTCCTATTCCCGGATTTTTCTTTTACCATAGCTTGATTATATCCTACTAACCTGAAAAAACGGCAGGATAACTGCCGTCCAAGGGATAGTCAGAGCAAAGACCCTCAAGCGTCGAGCGGCTTGACACGCGCGATGCGGGATTTTCTTCTGGCAGCTGTATTTTTGGCGATCAGTCCGTCCGCAACGGCCCGGTCCATTTTCGCCTGAACCGTACGAGCCAGCTCCTCCGCCTCTGGAAGGCCCTGTTCCCGTGCAGCAATCGCCTTCTTGACCAGGGTCCGAAGCTCACTGCGCCTGTTTTTATTGGCAGCAGCTTTCGCCTGAGACGACCGCACACGTTTCATGGATGATTTAATATTGGGCACGCTTGTTTCCTCCTGCGTCACGATGGGTTCGATGAACAAGGCGTATTCTAACACGGCCGGCAAGAAAGGCGCAAGTCATGGAACCGGTGTGCCGACCGAAAGGTTCCTGGCCCCGACAAAAGAGACGGGTGAATCGGGCACAGAACTCCCTGCTCTTCACCGCTTCCTGTAGTCTTCCGCCAAAATGGCGTAATAGCAGGCATCCGGGAATTGACCGTCCGGCTTGTAGATGGACTGGCGGTGCAGGCCTTCATACTGCATGCCACATTTTTTCATGACATCTCCCGAGTGGGTGTTTGCCGGTTCATGGCAGGACTCAATCCGGTTGACGCCCACCTCCTCGAAAAAGAAGCGGATCAGTTCGGCAAGAGCCTCCGATACGTAGCCCTGATGCCACCAGGGCTTGCCGATGCAGTAGCCGATGTGGACCAGGCGGATATTCTCCCGGCCTTCCACCACCGCAATGCTGCCAATCAGAGTTTCGCTGTCCTTGATCTCGATGCCCCAGCTGTAGTAATTTTTGAAGTCATAGCTGTTGACCCAGGTTCTGAGAATTTCCCTGGTCTCTTCGATATTGACGTGTGGTTCCCACGACAGATATTTCGTCACTTCAGGGTCGCTGGCCCAATTCTTGAACATGGCCTCGGCGTCAGCGACAGTAAAACGGCGAAGGATCAGCCTTTCGGTTTCAAGCCTGACCGTTCCTTTGTGTACCATTAACCCTCATCTCCCCGCTTTTTATATCTCATGTTATCATTGATTGTTAATGCAATCGCGGTGACTGATAGACTTCAGGCACCTTAACCATAGGAGTCATTGATGAATCGTAAAAAAAAGGAAGAAACAGAAACCAGGACAAAAAAAGAAACTGAAGCAAAACTGCGCGTGATTCCGCTGGGCGGCATGCGTGAAATAGGGAAAAACATGACCGTATTCGAATATGGTGACGATCTGATCGTCATTGACTGCGGCATGGCCTTCCCGGATACCCGGATGCCGGGAATTGACGTCATCATCCCCGATTTTACCTATCTGCGCAAGAATCGGGACAAATTCCGGGGGATTTTGATTACACACGGCCATGAAGATCATATCGGCGCCCTGCCCTGGCTGCTCAAGGAATTCGATGTCCCCGTCTACGCGACACCCATGTCCATGAAACTGATCGAGATCAAACTGGACAACACCCGTCCCAAGGTGGAAAGCAAAAAACTTCAGACGGTGCGGGCCGGCGATACACTTGCGATTGGCGCCTTCGAGATTGAATTCATTCATGTCAATCATTCGATCGCCGACGCCGTCTCCATTGCCCTGACAAGTCCTGTGGGGACTGTCTTCTTCACCGGAGATTTCAAGGTTGACTATACGCCGACCACGGTGGATCCCATCGACCTGGGAAAGATCGCAGAAATCGGCAACCGCGGCGTCCTTGCCCTGATCTCCGAGAGCACCAACGCTGAGCGGCCCGGCCACTCCTTGTCGGAGAGAGAGGTCGGGAAAGCCTTCAAGGAAATCTTTTCCGAGGCGGAGGGGCGGATCATTGTAGCCACCTTCTCCTCCAACGTCTTCCGCCTGCAGCAGGTTATCTCGAATGCCGAGTCAGCGGGCCGCAAGGTCCTCATTTTGGGCCGCAGCATGCTGAATGTCTTTGAGGCGGCCAAGAGCCTGGGCTATCTCACTTACAAACCGGCTACCATCATGGATATCCAGAGCATCGACAGTTTTCCGCCCCAGGAAATTGTCATCCTGGCAACGGGCAGCCAGGGTGAACCCATGTCGGCCCTGTCGCGTCTGGCTTATTCGGAACACCACAGCACTGAAATTATGGAGGGCGATACGGTCATCCTTTCCTCCAGCATGATCCCCGGCAATGAGGAGGCCATCTACCGTGTCGTCAACGAGCTTTTCATGAAAGGGGCCCAGGTTATCTATGAGTCACTGTCGGAGGTCCACGCCTCAGGCCACGCCTGCCAGGATGAGTTGAAACAGATCCTGACCCTGACCCGTCCACGGTATTTCATCCCGTCGCACGGTGAGTTCCGTATGCTCTACCGACACGCGGAATTGGCCAGCCGGATGGGCATTCCCAATGACAGGATCGCGCTCGCGAAAAATGGCGACATCCTGGAATTTTCAAAAGACGGCCGCCTGACTTTTGCCGGCTACACCGAAGGCGCCGGCGTCCTGATTGACGGGTCGGGCATGGGGGATGTCGACCAGTACGTACTGAACGACCGTCTCCGCCTGGCAGAGGAGGGAGTTGTGGCAGTCACCATCGTCATCGATGCCCATGCCAACCGCCTTTACGGCGACCCCGTTGTCCAGGCCAAGGGTTTCATCTATGAGAGCGAAATGAAACACGTCGTCGAATTATGCCAGGAGCGGGTCAAGGAAATCGCCCATGACCTCTGGGAGAAGAAAAAGCCGCTTGGTGTTCATATGACGTCAGATGACGTGAGCGACAAGATTCAGAAGACCCTCTTTGAACTGACCCGGAGAAGGCCGGTCGTCATGGTCGCAGTCACCACCGTCTAGGTCAGTTGTGACCGCGTGAAACGCTGACGACACTGTCAATGGCCTTGATCCGGCCCACCAGTTTGTCATACTGTTCCTGGTTTTCGATTTCAACGGTGAGAAGAAGATTGGCGCTGATATCGCGGGCCGAGGATATTCGGGCCGACTGGACCGAAATCTGTTCGTCAGCGATGGCAGCAGATATTTCCGCCAGCAGGTTGGTCCGGTCACGGGCAATAATCCGGATATCGACGGGGTAGACCCGGTGTGATTCTGACGACTGGGTAGTCCACTCGACATCAATCAACCGCGAGGCGCGTTCAGCATCCTCCGGTGACCGGTCGAAGGAGTTCAGGATATTGCGGATATTGGGACAGTCAATCCGGTGGATGGCCACCCCCATGCCCCGCGTCACATAGCCGATGATCTGGTCCCCCGGCACCGGATTGCAGCACCGTGACATCTTGAGCAAGGCGTTGTCAAGGCCCCGGACTTTGACGGGGATCACGGGCTGCTTCCGGGGCTTCTTCTTAACTGCCTTCTTCGGGTCCTTGTCGAGGATCAGGGCCTCGCTCACCAGCAGATTGGGCGGGTTGTGAATGACCTGGCCCGACTTGGAAACACGGTAGCCCAGCTTGACTCTTTCATCTTCCGGCAGAGAAGTGATGTAAGCATCCCGAAGCTTTGGAACGACACGTCCTGCGGGCAGGCCTCCGTAGCCGACTCCGGCCAGCAGGTCGTCGAGCGAATGGATGGAGTAGCGTTTCAGGATGGGCGTATAAAACTCTTTTTTAAGCAGGTCTGATGGGTGAAATCCAAGTTTTTGGACCTCGCGGTCCAGGAGTTCACGTCCCCTGGCAATATTCTCATCACGCCTTTCGCGCTTGAACCAGGAGGAAATTTTATTGCGGGCCGTTCCGCTCTTAACGATGTTGAGCCAGTCGCGCGAGGGTCCCCGGACCCGGTCTGAGGTCAGAATTTCGACAATATCCCCGTTTTTCAGCTCGTAGGTCAGGGAAACCATGCGGCCGTTGACTTTGGCCCCATACATGGAATTACCGATATCACTGTGGATATGATAGGCAAAATCAACCGGCACAGCCCCGGACGGCAGCGAGATCACCTTGCCCATGGGAGTGAAGACAAAGACTTCCTCGGGAATCAAACCTTCCTTCAAAGCGTCCATGTAATCATGGGCGTCACTCATGTCGCTTTGCCATTCGAGGAGCTGGCGGAGCCAGGAAAGGCGGATCTCAAAGACATCCTGCTTTTTCTCAGTCGAGCCTTCCTTGTAACGCCAGTGGGCTGCGATCCCGTATTCAGCTGTCCGGTGCATCTCCTCGGTCCGGATTTGAACCTCAAAAGGAATTCCCCGGTGGCCGATAACGGTCGTGTGAAGGGACTGGTAACCATTGCTCTTGGGCATGGCAATGTAATCCCGAAACCGCCCGGGAATAGGCTTGTAAAGCTCATGGACCAGGCCCAGGACAGCATAGCATTCGCTTACGGTGGGCACGACAATCCGGGTGGCAAACAGGTCGTAAATCTCATCGAGCTGCTTGACCTGGGTTTTCATCTTGCGGTAGATGCTGTAGAAGTGCTTGGGGCGGCCCTCGATTTCCGCCGCGATGCCCATGGCTGCGATCTTGACAGTCAGCTCTTCCGTGATTTCTTTCAGGTATTCTTCCCGGTCGGAGCGGCGCTGGGACAGCATGCCGACCAGTTCATAGTAGGCATCGGGGTCCAGATAACGCAGGCTCAGATCCTCCAGCTCCCACTTGACCCGATGAATGCCAAGGCGGGCGGCCAGCGGCGCGTAGATGTCCAGGGTTTCCCGCGCAGTCGCGATCTGTTTGTCAGGCTCCTTGAACTTCATGGTGCGCATGTTGTGCAACCGGTCGGCCAGCTTGATCAGGACGACCCGGATATCTTTGGCCATGGCCAGAAACATCTTGCGGAAGTTTTGCGCCTGCATCTCCTCTTTCGAAGAATAGGAGATCCGTGACAATTTGGTCACACCGTCGACCAGCTCGGCAACGTCGTTCCCCAAAACTTCCCTGATGTCTTCCAGGGTCACCGGCGTGTCTTCAACCGTATCATGGACCAGGGCTGAAGCCAGTGTATGGTCATCGACCAGGCCCAGATCGAATAGAATTTTCATGGCGGCGACCGGATGGATGATGTAGGGCTCCCCTGTCGCGCGAAACTGATGCCGGTGGGCTTCTTTCGCCAGTTTGTAAGCATCCCTGAGCAGAGTAGCCTCATCCTGGTGGGCCGCCTTTTTCCAGTCTTCGATGAAACGGTCCATCTCGGCATCCGTTTTTGCCAGCATTTCAAGCTGCTCGGCTGTATAGGCGATCGGCCCGGTCATTCAACAATTACCCCCAGCTCTTTCAATTTCCCCCAAAGATGTGAATCTGACAGAGCCGGCCTTTTTCCTCCCTGTTCCAGTTTTGTGCAGGTGAAGCTCCCGTCCCCGTTATCCTTCAGGAGGACAAGACCGGCTTCATCCAAGATGGCAAGTGCCAACAGAAGCTCAGGAGCTCTCACCCCTCTATTATAACGGTGTGATAAAAGCCATGCCAGACGGACGGGAAGAAAGGTGATCTGAGGGCACCGACCGCCGCAAAGCGCTTCCATTGTCTGCCAAAGGGGTCCGAACAGGGAAGAGGACAGGGACAGACTGCCTCCTTCCAACCTGCCCCTTTCTGTCCACTGGCGGTATTCCCTGACCGCCTGCTCATTGATTTGCTGGTGGCGGCCGGGCCGGATTTCAATCAACCTCATTTGGATCGTTTCCTTGTCACGCCAGCGGTTGATCTCGGGGATGGCCATGATTTCGACCCGGTCCCCGGGGGAATAGAATACCCCTTCATTGCTGCGGTTGAATAAAAGCGCATCGAAGACCCGGGCTGAGGGATCGCTTGTCCGCAAGCTGAATTTAAGGTGCCGGCCGTCGCTCACGAAAGTCATCTCATCAACAGTCAAATCTTCCATACAGATGAGAGGCCGTTCAAAACCGCTCCCTGTCGGCTCCAAGGCATCAAACTGGCGGACCAGGCCGATCTCAAACTGATCACCTGTCAGGGCAATATCGGCCAGAAGCGGTTTTTGGCGGACAGACCGGGGGATCGCTTCGACGGCCTCCGTAATCTGTCTGCGGAAAGCCTGCAGGTTCTCGGCCCTGAGCGTCAGCCCGGCAGCACCTGCGTGGCCGCCGAATTTTTCCAGGAGAGGTGCGGCGGATCGGATGACCTCAAGCAGATCGAGATTGCCGAAGGAACGCGCGGAACCGGTCAGGATCCCCTCCTCATCTTCATTCAGGGTGATGGCGGGAACACGCAGTTTTTCAGCCAGCCGTGAACTGACGATACCCATGACTCCTGCGTGCCAATTACGGCCAACGGCAAGGGCCACGGAAGCGGCTCCGCCGGCTGATTCAAGTGCTGCCTCGATTGCCTGTGAAAAAATTTCCTGCTCAACCAGCCGTCGCTGCTGATTCAGCCTGTCAAGTTCGCCGGCCAGGTAATCAGCTCTTTCCGGGTCGTCTTCCAGAAGAAGATCCAAGGCCAGCCTGACATCTCCCATCCTGCCGGCCGCGTTCAGGCGGGGTGCCAGCGAAAAGGCGATGTCACGGGCCATCAGCTCCCTGCCGGTCCGCACAAGACGGTCAACGGCCTTCAAGCCCTGGGGCGCAAACTTTTCAAATTCCTTCAGCCCTTCCCGGACCAGGATCCGGTTGGCATCAACGAGCGGCATAACATCCGCGACCGTGCCGACTGAGGCCAGGACCAGCAAGCCTGGACGGGAATCCGCCACCCTGCCCAGTTTCCTGTCAAGGGCCAGTGTCAACATAAAGGCGACCCCGGCACCTGACAGATGGCGGAAAGGATAGGTTTCGCCGGCCAGTGCCGGGTTGATAAGGGGCACCCCTGTCCAGCCGCCGCCACTCGTTTCCAGATGGTGGTCAGTCACAATGACGTCGATGCCCCTCCCCTTGAGGTCCCTGATCAATTCCGGGGAGGAGGTGCCCGTGTCGACTGTGATGACCAGACCGGGCCGGTGCAGCTCTATCTCGTCCACCAGCGCTTCCGAGAGGCCGTAGCCATCATCAAAGCGGTCAGGGATCAGGATGTCCGGCTGATGGCCCAGCTCGGCAAAATACCTTGCCAGCAGGGCGGCGGCCGTCAGTCCATCAGCATCGTAATCACCGAAAATGAGAAAGCGGGGCTGCTGCTTTTCCAGATGTGTCCCGATTAAATCACAGGCATCCGCCATGGAACGGAAGAGAAAAGGGTCCGGCAGATCTTTCAAGGCAGCGTGAAAGAGCTGGTTGCGTTTCTCCTCGGTATCAAATCCCCTGGCTTCCAAAATCCGCTGCAGAACCGTCCGGTCCCCGCCGGATGAAACAGTGCTCTCCGCCACTTTCCAGGGAACCGGCATCAGCCAGTTCAACAACTCCTGCTTGCTAATCTCCTGCTGCATGGAATCTTTGTCCTGCTTTCTCTTCCATAGAAAAGAGGCCCGCTGTCAGGCACAACGAACCTCTTACTTGTCTTCCTTGAAAAATCAGCGCTTGCGCTTTCTGGCGGCTTCGGCTTTTTTCTTGCGTTTAACACTGGGTTTTTCATAGTGTTCGCGTTTGCGCACTTCAGCCAGCACACCGGAACGGGCGCAGGAACGCTTGAAACGTCTCAGCGCACTGTCCAGGGATTCATTTTCCTTTACACGAATCTCCGTCAACCTTATCCCTCCCCTCACAGTGGACTCTGAGCAACCCAACAGGATTCACAGTTCCCGAGTAGTATACAATGAAGGTGACTCGAACGTCAAATAAAGGGCGCTGGGAAAGCGCAATCGGAGGAGCTTGCAAGCCATCATGCCAGGACCGCGATCCAGGGGAAAAAACAAATCCGGCGGGGCCTCTGTCCGGCACGCTGCCTTTGTGCCTGCGCTGACTGCCTGCCTCTTGTGCCTGGCACTTATTCCTGCAGCCAGGGTTCAGGCCGCAACCGATCAAGCAGGTACTTTCGTTGAAAAAGCCGAAGCAGACATCCGGATCAATCTGGACGGAACCGTCGACATCGTTGAATCCATTACTTTCCATTTTCAACATAAGAAGACTGCACTTCCCTTCGATCTGATTTTCCCACTGGAAGGCGAGCCTCACCTTGAAATGCTTGAACTGGCCAGGGAAGAGGGCGCGGATCAGGGCAAGTACATCCCCATCCCCCGCCAAGACAAGCTAAGGCCACAGCCCCTGTCCTATTCAACTGTCAGGAAAAGGGACCGGATCCGGGCGGTAGTCGATTCAACTGGACTGCAAGGCCGCTGCACCTTTCGAATCACCTATCAGTGGAACCGCGGCGTCATTTTGAAAGAAGGCAGGGCAATCGTCTCAGGGCCGTTGCTTGCCGTCCGCCCTGATACACGTATCGAGACCATGAAATGGACGCTCCATTTCCCAGAAGGAATCCGGATGGATCTCAGCCAGATCACACCCGTTTCCATCCGGGCCATGACCATGAAAAAAACCTCGGAGCGAACGATTTCCTACATCGACAATCAGACCTTTTACAAAATCGACGGAATCGCCCTGATCATCAGTATGCCCGGAAACAGTTTCCCCCTGATTTTTCCCGCTTCCGACAAGACGTCTTTGTCCTCCCTCTTTGAGAAGGCCGACAGGCAATCCTGGCAGCTGTCCAGGCTTGGCATGCTTCGCCTCTCCCTGATCCGCGTGGTTGTGCCTTTGGCGGCGGCAGGCCTTTTGATCTATGTGACGCTTTATCTGATACAGATCATGGGACTGGGACTGCCAGGGAGGAATTTCGCCCGCTGGCCTGTATCGGAGGCGCCGGCCTTGGTGGCCAAGCTGGCCAGGATACATCCCCGTGACTCCCTCCTGCTCCTGGGCACCCTCCTCCAGCTCATCAATCGCAAAGAGGTCCTTTGGCGCGATGAGATCTTCAGCTGGAGGAAACCGGGCCGTAATGATTTCTCAGGATTCACGGCCTGGGAAATAGTCCTTTTGCAGTGGCTCTTTGCCGGCCATGAAAGCTACGATCATACCTTGGCCCCTGAGCGCCTCCGGCTGGCGGCCCGTGATCCCGATTTCCGTGAACTGGCAACCCGCTTCCGGGCTCAGATTGACAAGGAATTCAATCACAGCGGCCTGAAAAACCTGAAATTGACCTCCTCGTTCAGGTTATTCTTTATCGTCTTCGCCGCTTTGTTTTTTGTCCTGTCGGGCCTGCTTTTCCTGATCACCCACGCAGCAACCGCCTTTTTGCTCCTTATTCCAGCCCTCTTCTTTGCCTTGGGAGGGATCACTTTTCGTTTTTTGACAGGCAAAGGGGTCAGACGCTACCTCGAAACACGCCGTTTCATGCGGAAGCTGGCCAGCCCCCAAATGATCATCGATTCATGCGCCGGAAGGCTCAACGAGGCCGAAACGGTGATCAGCACCCTCCCGGCCGCCATTGCCCTGAAGAAAAGAAAGGCTTTCTTCAAGGGACTTCGTGCACTCCCCCGTCCCCTGTTCATGCGGGCATCTTACGCCCTCCTCCATGTTTACCGGCAGCTGCCCGTACCGGGAGAGGACAAGCTGGCCACAATCTCTTCCGATGACGAATTTGAACGGCTGCGACTCAAAATTGAAGAGATGGAACGGATCTTGTCTGCCTGGGAGGAGTTTTTTGACTCCTGCTTTATTTAGACAAGGACGGAAGAAGGGCCGAGGCAACACAGAAACAGGAAATTCCCTGGCCGCGCCCGAAGGAGGTCAAGTCTTCGCCGGTCGTGGCTGTGATGGCAACCCTGGAAACGGGAAGCTTCACGAGGTCAGCAATTTCCTGGCGCATCCGGTCGATGACAGCGGAAAGATCGGGTCTTTTGGCTTCAATTGAAAAGGATAGATGGGTCAGGCGGATGTCTCCAAGGAAAGAAAGGGCCTGGCTGACGTAAGCGCGGCTGTCGACGATTCCTTGGCGGCACATGGCGTCTGCGACTTGGCCCAGTACCTGTTGGCCGCAGAGTCCTGAGATGGCGTTGGTCAGGGCGTGCAGGACCACGTCGGCATCGCTGTTCCCATCAAGCGGCGGGCAGCCTTCAATCACCAAACCGCCCAGCACCAGCGGTCTGTCTTGGGCCGCTGAATCCCCTTCGGGCAAAAAACGATGGCTGTCCTGTCCGATTGAGCTGATGGCAATCATCTTTTATCCCCGCGCTTCATCAATCCTGCTGCTGCCTCCGATGCCCTGAGCACATGATACCCCTTGGAACGGGCAAGTGTCTCGACCTTGCCAAAATAGTTTTCAAGTTCGCGCCTGGCAGAGGCTGCCCCCTGCTTGACCCGGATCACCACATAGAGGCTGCCGTCCGGCGAAAGGGCCCTGGCCGACTCCCGGAAGAGACGATAGACCACTTCCTTGCCCGCGCGGATTGGCGGATTGGTCAGGATAAGATCGTAGACACCATCCGGAACGCCGTCACACTCCACCAAAGTGACACGCTTGTCAAGCCCCGCCCTGGCAATATTGCCGGCTGCCAGCTGAAGCGCGCGACGGTTGACGTCACTGGCAATAACCGTCACCCGGGGGCGAAGCCTGGCAAGGGCAATGGCTGCGACCCCTACGCCCGTTCCAAGGTCGAGGACTCTTGAAGGCCTGTCCGGAAACACACCCAGAACGGTCTTAACCAATAAATCGGTGCCAGGATCCAGGCGATGGCGTGAAAAAACCCCGCTGTCAGTTTGGAATTGAAAGGCAAGCTGCTCCCAAGAAGCCCGGACCATGGCATAGTCGTGCCCGGTGTCCGGGTCGGAATCGAAATAATGTGACTGTCTCTGCGGCATCACTTGCCTCCCCGGCTTCGCCTGACTTCCCGTTCTCTTTCCGGCAGATAAACCCTCTGCGCCCAGGGCGTTCGTTTCAGGGCTGACAGGAGGGGCAGTCCGATGCCGAACACGACCAGGGACTGGGAGAGAAAAAGGGCACCGACACTGCCTGCCACCAGGGCCGCTGTGACACGGCCGGGCCTGATCAGGAAGGGCAGATAACCGCCGACGACCATGGCATTGAGCAGAACAGGGGGAAGGAGCGGGACAAGCCTGGCGGTCAAATCCTTCCGGGAAAAAACCCTGCTGACTACCGCCTCTCCCCCAATTTCATCCGCCAGCCTGCGGCGCCAGGGTCTTGCCAGCCACCAGGTTAAAAGAGCAGCTGCCAAAGTAACCGCACTGCCCCCCAGGATATCGACCAGGCCCAATGGGGCGGGATTGAGCAGGTTGGAAAGCAGGCAGCCGGCGAACACACCCATGACGGCAGAGGGGAAAAGCGCCGGAAGCGCGGTCAGTGCCTCTGCCAGCCGCAGCTGAATAAAGGAGAAACTCATAAAAGAAGTGACCAGGGTCAGCGCCAGATAGAGGGCGGCAATCAGGGCACTTTGAGTCAACGCGGCGAGCGCGGCCGACGGTCGCCGGCGGCCCTGCTTTGACCCGGAGCCATCCATGGTCCGGTCAGCTTTGCCCTGCCGGGACCCTAACGGCAAAAACCATGGAGTGCCCGTTGATGTCCCACGCCTGCCCCTTGATACCGCCAGGGAGCTCATCCTCCCCGTCAAAGTAGATCAATTGGTCGGCCAGGACATCGGACATGATGGCGTCGGCATAGCGGTCGATCAGGGGGGTCTGTTCACTGCGGCCTACATAAAGATGAATGCGGTCAGTCACCTCAAAACCGCTGGAACGGCGCATGGTCTGGATCTTGCTGACCATCTCGCGGACAAAACCCTCCTCGATCAGGGCCTCTGACAGAACCGTGGACAGGGCGACTTTGATCCCGCCGGCGCTTTCGATGGCGTAGCCCGCCGCCGGGATCTCCTCAACCAGCAGGTCTTCAAGTGACAGGTCGTAGATTTTGTCTCCCACAGCCAGTTGGATGCTTTCCCCCTCCTCCAGCTGCTCCATGGTGGCCCTGCCCGGCAGGCCTTCAATCAGTGAGCGGGCCTGCTGCAGATCACCGCCCATCCGCCTTCCCAGAGTCCGCAATTGCGGCTTGAAGGAATAATCGATCAGCTTTCTGTCATCGGTATCAAATCTCAGATCCTTGATGTTGAGTTCATCGCGGACCAGGGCAGAGAGTTCTTCGGACAGCGGCTCCATACCGACAACCACCATCTCAGCCAGGGGCTGACGGATTTTGAGCTGGGCATTGTTCCTGGCAGCCCGCCCCAGTGAAACGAGCTCCAGCACACGCTCCATCTCGGCTTCAAGCGCCTTATCGATCCTGTCTTCATCCGCAGCCGGGTAATCACACATATGGACACTTTCCGGGGCATGGGGCGAACGGTCCGCAACCAGGTTCAGATAAACCGTTTCCGCCATAAAGGGTGTAAAGGGAGCAATTACGTAGGCCATGGTGGAGAGGACATGGTGGAGAACCAGGTAGGCGGTGATTTTGTCTGTATCCATGTCCGGCCCCCAGTAGCGCTCCCGCGAACGTCTGACGTACCAGTTGGACAGGTCTTCGACAAAGCTTTCCAGAGCCCGGGCCGCCGTCGTGACGTCACAGACCTCCAGCCTGTGGTCCACCTCCCTGATCAGGGAATGCAGCCTGCTTTCAATCCAGCGGTCCATGACTGTCTTGAATTCATCCAAGGGAAAGTCCTGGTAATCAGCCGGATCGAAGCGGTCAATATTGGCGTAGAGAATAAAGAAGGCATACGTATTCCAGAAGGTCCCCATGAAACGCCGCTTGGCTTCGTTGACCGCGTCTTCAGAAAAACGGGCGGAAAGCCAGGGCTGGCTCCCCGAATAAAACATCCATCGCATGGCGTCGGCCCCTTCGAGGTCCAGGATATGTCCCGGTTCGACGATGTTGCCCAGATGCTTGGACATCTTGATGCCGTCCTTGTCAAGGACATGGCCCAGAACCAGGCAGGTCCTGTAGGCTTCTTCATCAAAGAGGGCCGTGCTGATGGCGTGCAGGCTGTAGAACCACCCCCTTGTCTGGTCAATGGCTTCTGAGATAAAGTCAGCAGGCATGCGCTCCAGTGTCAGCTCCTCGTTCTCAAAGGGGTAGTGGTACTGCGCGTAGGGCATGGCGCCGGAATCATACCAGCCGTCAATCACTTCGGGAACCCGGGACATGGTTTTGGAACAGGCCGGGCAGGTCAGGTGAACCTGGTCAATCATGGGTTTATGCAGCTCAATGTCTTCCGGGCAGCCGGGCGACATGGCCTTCATCTCTGCAATGGACCCGACCATGTGCAGATGCCCGCAGGATTCGCACTGCCAGACGGGCAGCGGGGTCCCCCAGTATCGTTCGCGCGAGATGCACCAGTCAATGACACTCTCCAGAAAATGGCCGAAACGGCCGGGCCCGATATGGGCCGGGATCCAGTTAATCTTGTCGTTGTTCTCCAGGAGCTGGCCGCGCAGCTTGGTCATCTCGATGAACCAGGCGGTCCGGGCATAATAAATGAGCGGGGTGTCACAGCGCCAGCAGAAGGGATAGGTATGCTCGGTCATCTCCTCGGACAAGAGGAGGTTGTTGCGGCGCAGGAGTTCCACCAGGCCGTCATCGGCATCCTTGACGAAGACGCCGGCAAAACCCTCGACTTCTTCGGTCATGGTGCCGTCTTCGGCGACAAGCTGAATCATGGGCAGATCGTTGGCGCGGCCGATCCGGGCGTCATCCTCGCCGAAAGCCGGCGCGATGTGGACGATGCCGGTTCCGTCCGTCAGGGTGACGTAGGGGTCGCTGACCAGGAAGTAGGCCTTTCTCCCCGATTTTTCGACCCCTTCGAGCCCGAAGGTGTAAAGCGGTTCATATTCACGGCCCAGCAGGTCGCTGCCCAGATAGGTTTCAAGGATCCGGGCGTCCTGGCCGAATACCCTGTGACAGAGCTCCCGGGCAATGATGTAGCGGGGCCTGCCCGGTGAACCGTCCGGCTCCCCGTCGACCTCACAGAGCACATAATATTCGTTGGCATTGACGCAGAGGGCCACGTTGGAAGGCAGGGTCCAGGGTGTGGTCGTCCAGACGGCGTAGTAGGTGTCCGGCTGATCCTTGGCCCGGAAACGCACGTAGACCGAACGCTCCGAAATATCCCGGTAGCCCTGGGCTACCTCATGGCTGGAAAGCGAGGTCCCGCAGCGGGGGCAGTAGGGAACCACCTTGTGGCCTTGATAAATCAGGCCCTTGTCCCAAATTTGTTTAAGCGACCACCAGACGGATTCGATGTAATCGTTCTCGTAGGTGATGTAGGGATGCTCCATATCCGCCCAGAAGCCAATACGTTCGGACATCTCCTCCCATTCGCCCTTGTATTTCCAAACTGATTTTTTGCATTCCCTGATAAAGGCTTCAACGCCATAGGCCTCGATCTGGTCTTTGCCGTCCAGACCCAGTCTTCTCTCGACTTCCAGCTCAACGGGCAAACCATGGGTATCCCAGCCAGCCTTGCGGGGCACATAAAAACCTTTCATGGTCCGGTAGCGCGGTATCAAATCCTTAATGACACGTGTCAGCACATGGCCGGCGTGAGGCATGCCATTGGCAGTCGGCGGGCCGTCGTAGAAGGAGTAAATCGGCGCACCCTGACGATTTTCCATGGACTTTTTGAAAATATCATGCTCTTTCCAAAAAGCCAGGATCTTTTTTTCGCGCGGAACAAAATCGAGACTGCTGTCCACTTTTTCGTACATGAATCGTTTTCTCCTTGCCGATCGCCTTTCAGTGCGGACCGCAGGCTGGTCCAGGCATAATGGCCCTGCCGATATCCAAATGATTATAGTGTCAGCCGCCTCTTTGTGTCAAACAAAAGGGCTGGGCGCCTCTTTAGGCAAAATGTCCCCCCCCTATTGCCCGGTTCGGTCAAGCGCCACAATTGAATCCGCCGGCCGCATGTCCTGGGAAGTCAGCCCCGCAGGCCTGTCAGCTTGATAATGGCTTTCCCAAATGTGGCGGTGTTAATGGTATGTTCATAATTCAATGCTAGTTTGGAGACGGAGATTTCTCCACAGAGGATTTTTGAGGAGGTATTTATGTTTGAAAAATCGTTTAAGCTCAAAGAACGCGGCGTGACCGTGAAGGGTGAGCTTGCGGCCGGTTTGACCACGTTTATGACGATGGCCTATATCCTGGCCGTCAACCCCGATATTTTGAGTGTGACGGGCATGAATGCGGGCGGTGTTCTGATCGCGACGGCGTTATCATCCGCCATCGCCTGCGTCTGCATGGCCTTCATGGCCAACCTGCCCTTCGCCCTGGCGCCGGGCATGGGGCTTAACGCCTACTTCGCCTTTTCGGTCGTGCTCGGCATGGGGTATTCCTGGCAGTTCGCGCTTTTTGCTGTCTTTGTCGAGGGACTGATCTTCATTGTCCTGTCACTGACCAATGTCCGCGAGGCCATCTTCAACGCCATCCCGCTCACACTTAAGCACGCAGTCGGAGCAGGCATCGGGCTCTTCATCGCCTTCATCGGCCTGCAGAACTCGGGCCTGGTCCAGCAGAATCCGGCAACAGCGGTTGAGCTGATTCCATTCAAGGACCTGATGAACGGTGCCGGACTTCTAGCCCTGCTGACCCTGGTAGGCGTACTCATCATCGGCGTCCTGGCCTACAAGAATGTCAAAGGCGCCCTCCTGATCGGCATGTTTGCCGTCTGGATCATCGGTATCATTCTCCAGGCCGTGGGACTCTACGTCCCCAACCCCGAGGCCGGGCTCTTCTCGCTCTATCCGCATTGGGGGCTGCCTGACTTTGCCGGCTTCGGCCAGATTGCCGGTCAGGCCTTTTCGTCGACCGCCTTTGCCAACTTCAATATCGCTGACTTCCTGGTCATCATGTTCTCCTTCCTCTTTGTCGATATTTTCGATACCCTGGGGACCCTGATCGGTGTCGCTGACAAGGCGGGCATGCTGGACGAAGAAGGCAAGCTGCCCCAGATCCGGGGCGCCCTCATGGCTGACGCGGTCGGCACGGTGGTCGGCGCAGTTGCCGGCACCTCGACCGTCACGACCTACGTTGAAAGCGCTGCGGGCGTCGCTGAGGGCGGCCGCACGGGATTGACCGCACTGACAACAGGAATTCTCTTCCTGCTCGCCATCATCCTGTCGCCCATCTTCATTTCGATTCCGTCCTTCGCGACCTCAGCCGCTTTGATTTACGTCGGTTTCCTGATGCTTTCGTCCATCCTGAAGGTTGACTTCTCGGATATTTCCGAAGCCCTGCCCGCTTATGTTGCCCTCTTCGCAATGCCCTTCTTCTACAGCATTTCGCACGGCATCATGTTCGGCATCATCTTCTACGTTCTGGTCAACATGATCAGCGGGAAATTCAAGAAGATCAGCCCGCTTATGTACATCCTGGCCATTGCGTTCATCCTGAAATTCGCCCTGCTCGGATAGAACGCCGCTGCAAAACACATCAACATATCCTCTGTTTCGAAAAGCCCGGGCCTGCCGCCCGGGCTTTCCACATCAATCTCTTGCAGGCCCGGCTCCCTTTCGTGTAGGCTGGTCTCCATGAACCCCATTCTTCTCTTCTTCCTGGTGTTGATGGCTGCCGGAGCGGCCTGTCTGTTTTACGGTTTTTTCCTCGAGCCGCGCTGGATCCGGGTCAGGGAAGTCTTCATTCGAGCCGGCCATCAGGAAATCCGGGGTAAAACCTTCCTTTACTTTTCCGACCTCCACACCGGAACTTCCACGACTAAAAGGAAACTGGACCGGCAGATGCGTGCCATCATGAAAATAAAACCGGATGCCATCTTCTTCGGCGGTGATCTGGTCGAGGAGAAGACGCCACTCCCTGACTCCAACTTCCAAAATATGGTGATCCATGCCCTGTCATCCCTTGAGGCCCCGCTTGGCAAATGGGCCATCTACGGCAACCACGACGTGGAAGCACCCCGCTTTCGCACCTGGGTGACCGGTGTCCTGGAGTCATCAGGTTTCACTCTTCTGGAAAACGAGGGGATCCGGCTGGCCGGCCTGCCTGTCTGGGGTTTCGCCAACACCCATCACGGAGAACCCTGCCTGGATCTTCAAGCCTTCAGCCAGCTTCTGGATCAATCAGGAGAGAATCCTTGCCCGCTTTTCCTGGTCCATGAATCCGACTGGTTCCCCCGGGCCATGCCCTGGAAGGGAAAAGGTCTGGTTATTGCCGGCCATTCCCACTATGGACAGGTAACGCTTTTCGGCCTCCCGCTCATCCGGCCGGCCGGCGCCAAAAAATACTGGCGCGGCCGCTATCAACTGGGCCAAAACCTGACCATGCTGGTGAGCGCAGGCCTGGGAACCGTCCACATTCATGCCCGCTTTTTTGCCAGGCCCGATCTTCTACTTTTGCGGTTCGGAAAGGAATAGGGATCTCTTTTTGCTGATCTGCTCATCGACGCGGTCCATGTAGACAAGCAAGTCCTTGGGGTTATGGATGCGCCGGGCCGTGAGCTCATGGACGGCCTTTGAGGTCGAACCGCTTCCCAGTCCCACGACCGGAACCCGGTCACTCATCATAGCCACATTGTAAAGTGAACCGCCGGTCCGTGTGAATCCGGTATTTTCCAGGCCGGACCGGCAATTTTTCTGCTTGTAGAGGTAATAAGGCCGGTAGCCCTCTTTCCGAAGCAAGTCATGTGACCGTTCAACCGCGTCCATCAAGGCAGGATCAGGCAGGAGAGCATCCCGGTCATCAAAGAGGCGGTCCAGATAAGATCCCCTTTTGATTGCCAGGGTGTGGAGGGTGATGCTCTCCGGCCCCAGAGCCATGACACGGGCAAGGGAATCGAGCAGGTCGTCCGCCCCTTCGCCGGGGAGGCCGGCGATCAAATCCATGTTGATATCAGAAAAACCCATGGAGCGGGCGAGCCGGAAGGCAACGGCTGTTTCTTCCGCTGTATGGCGGCGCCCGATCCGCCGCAGGGTCCCGTCCTTCATGGTCTGCGGATTGATGCAAAGCCTGTTGAAACCAGACGCCCGGATCAGCTCAAGCTTCTCCCGGTCAATGGTATCGGGCCGGCCCGCTTCCATGGTCAGCTCGGCCTTGTCCCCCAGGGGTGTGACTGCCAGAACCTCCTTCAGGTAACGCTGGAAAAGAGGAGCCGGCAGGCTGGTCGGTGTTCCGCCGCCATAATAGACGGCAGCAATTTTGTGATAAAAACCACTGTCGAACAGGCCCCGGGCCTCCTGAATGACCGTATCCACATAGCGGCCGAGGCTTTCCTGCTGCCTTTGTGCGTCCTGGGTGATAAAGCTGCAGTAAAGGCATCTGCCCGGACAAAAGGGCAGGCCCACATAAAGGAGTGCCTCCCCCTCTCCGATCCTATCAAGCAGCTTTTCTTCGGCAAGTGCTGTTTCGACGGCCAGTTCTGCCTTGGACCAATCAAGCAGCCAGTAATCAAAAAGGTCACTCACCGCCTGTTCAGGCGACGACCGGCCGATCAGCTGGAGCGCGATCTGGGTCGGCCGCACCCCTGTCAGGGCGCCCCAGGGAAAGGTCCTGCCTGTCGCTTGCGAAAGAATCAGGTAAAGCTGACGTTTCAGCACCCGCCTGATCTCGTGAAGTGGAATGGTTTCCGTCACCCCCGGCGGATTCTCTCCCTCAAGCTGTGTCGTCACGGTCACCCTTTTGTCTGAGCGGCCGCACCTTGAGGCGGCACGCGCCTCAGCAGGCTTGACGGCGGGATCAACCCGCGAACTGACGGTAAGCCTATCCGGGTGAGAGAGTGCCAGCAAGGCGGCCTCCTCCTCTTTGGCTGATCCAAAAAAAAGACGGACCACATCGGCCAGCGCGGCCATCTCCCTGTGCCCCTCTGCCTCGATCCGGGCTGCCATAGTCAGTTTCCTAGCCGAAAATTCCCGTTTTGTTCAAAAGGAAGAGGATGAAAAGGATAATTGGCTGGTGGACGAAGTAGACCCAGAGGGAATGGCGCCCCATGAAGCGGATGGGACGGGTCAGCCTGTAGAAGCGGCCATCGTACCGGGTGAAGGCCTCGCCCGTCGCATAAAGCGTATGCCCGACTGCAGCGCCTGACAGAAAAAAGCCAATCCAGGGGAAAATCGGCATGCGGTCGAGCAGGTGAACGCCTTTAGCGGGGGCTCCCAGCATGATCAGGAAGGGATTGGATGAATAGTCAGGAAGAATGGGTTCAATGAAGGTGGCGGCAAAAATGGCCAGCATGCCGATGATAATCAGGAGGCCGGGGAAAAGGTGGGGCCGGTAGGATTCTGTATCTTCACTTTCATGGCTTGCTTCCTCGCGGGGGTCAGGGATCCATTTCAGCCGGACGGCCAGCCTTTCGAGCAGAGCATAGGCGACCGTCGACAGGGCGACCACATGGATCACATTGAAGAGAAGAAGGCCGGTGCCGGCGAATCCATCGACAAAAATCGACAGGGCAGTCGCGGTGATGGCGAATAAAACCATGCGGAAACCGCGTTTCAGGCTGTTGCGGGAAAAGCGGGAGCTGGCGCCAGAAACTGAAAGGAAAACGACAAGCACCAGGGGGCGGCCGATTTCATAAAACCAGTAACTGTGCTGAAAAGCCACAAAGTCCTGATGGTAGATGTCGTAAAGGTCACCGATGGTGTGGTGGAACATCATGAGCGTGAGGGCGCAGCCTCTTAAAAAATCGAGTTCCGGAATCCGCCGCCTGACCACTTTCTCTTCAATCTCCACGCCCGCACCTCCGGATTTCATAAAAAAACGGCACTGGAGCTTTCATTGTAGACCTCCAGCGCCGCTCTTATCAAGACTTGGCCTTCTATTTCCTGCGCGGATACCTCAATGCCGACTGGGCGGCCGAGAGCCGTGCGATCGGCACCCGGTAAGGCGAGCAGGACACGTAATCCAGTCCGACCATCTGGCAAAATTCAACCGAATAGGGATCGCCGCCATGTTCGCCGCAGATACCCAGTTCCAGATCCGGTTTTGACTTGCGGCCCAGTTCGACGGCCATCCGCATCAGCTGGCCCACTCCCTCGCGGTCCAGGTGGGCAGTCGGGTCCGTCTCAAAAATGCCGGCCTGGTAGTAGGCTTCCAGAATCTTCCCGGCATCGTCGCGTGACAGACCGTAGGTCATCTGGGTCAGGTCATTGGTGCCGAAACTGAAGAAATCCGCTTCCTCCGCCACCTTGTCTGCCGTCAGACAGGCGCGGGGAATCTCGATCATGGTTCCGACCCAGTATTTCAATTCCCGGCCTGCTTCCTTGATCAGGCGGTCAGCGGTCGACTTAATGAAGCGGTTCAGGTATTCCAGTTCCTTGACCTCACTGACCAGGGGGACCATGATTTCCGGCATGACATTGATTCCTTCCTCGGCCGCCTGCAAGGCCGCACCGATGATAGCCTCCGTTTGCATCTCCGCGATCTCGGGGTAGCTGACCGCCAGCCGGCAGCCCCGATGGCCCAGCATGGGATTCAGCTCGTGGAGTTCCTCAATGATCTCACACAAGCGGTCGTATCCGATGCCCAGCTCTTCGGCCAGTTGCTTGATTTCTCCTTCGTTTGTAGGCAAAAACTCGTGGAGAGGAGGATCCAGGAGACGGATGATGACAGGATAACCGTCCATAACCCGGAAGAGCCCCAGGAAATCCTCCTGCTGCATGGGCTTGATTTTTGCCAGGGCCTTGCGTCTGTCCTCCTCGGTCCTGGCCACAATCATCTGGCGGAAGAGGAAAACGCGCTCAGCTTCAAAGAACATATGCTCTGTGCGGGTCAGCCCGATTCCCTGGGCCCCCAGATCCAGAGCCACCCGGGAGTCGTGGGGGGTATCTGCGTTGGTGCGGACCTTCATGTCGGCTATCTCATCCGCCCATTCCATGATGGTCTGGAAGTTACCTGACATCTCGGCCTCCCTGGTCGCGATGCTGCCTTCATAGACCAGGCCGGTTGATCCGTCAAGCGAGATGAAGTCATCGCAGCCGTACACGCGGCCGTTGATGGTCATGGTCCGGTTTTTCTCATTGATCAGGGCTTCGGAGCAGCCCGAAACGCAACACTTGCCCATGCCGCGGGCAACGACCGCCGCGTGGGAGGTCATGCCGCCGCGCGTCGTCAGGATCCCTTCAGCCGCGGCCATGCCCTGGATATCTTCAGGAGAGGTTTCTTCACGGACCAGAATGACGGACTGGCCGGCCTCCTTGGCGGCTGTCGCCTGTTCAGCTGTGAAGACGATCTGGCCCGTCGCCGCACCGGGCGAAGCGGGAAGACCCTTGGCAATGCGTTTGCCCGCTTCAAGGGCCTTGGGGTCAAAGGCCGGATGCAAGAGGGCATCCAGCTGCTTGGGATCAATGCCCAAAAGGGCTTCCTCGCGCGAGATCAAGCCTTCGGCGACCAGGTCGACAGCAATCTGAAGAGCAGCCGTTGCGGTCCTTTTCCCGTTTCTTGTCTGGAGGATGAAGAGCTTGCCATTTTCAATGGTGAACTCCAGGTCCTGCATATCGCCGTAGTGACGCTCCAGTTGATGAGCAATGTCGGTAAACTGCTGATAGACTTCCGGCATCTGTTCAGCCAGGTGATCGATGGGGAAAGGAGTGCGCACCCCGGCCACCACATCTTCGCCCTGGGCATTCATCAGGTACTCGCCGTAAAGCTTGTTTTCTCCGGTGGCGGGATTTCGCGAGAAAGCGACACCGGTCCCCGAGCTTTCGCCCATATTGCCGTAGACCATCTCCTGGACATTGACTGCCGTGCCCCAGTGCGAGGGAATATTATGCATCTTGCGGTAATAGACGGCGCGTTCAGTGTTCCAGGAACGGAAAACCGCTTCAATGGCAAGGATCAGCTGCCGCTTGACATCCTGCGGGAAGGCTTCCCCCTTTTCCCTGGCGTAGATGGCCTTGAACTCATTTTCGATCCGCTCAAGATCGTCGGCATCAAGGTCCAGGTCGGATTCAATGCTGCCTTCTTTCTTAACCGCTTCGAAGGCCTCTTCGAAATGGCTGCGTGAAATGCCCATGACCACATCGGAAAACATCATGATGAAACGGCGGTAGCTGTCAAAGACGAAGCGGCGGTTGCCTGTTAGTCTGGCCAGCCCCTCGGCCACCTCATCATTGAGGCCCAGGTTCAGGACCGTGTCCATCATCCCCGGCATGGAGGCACGGGCCCCGGAGCGGACCGACAAAAGAAGGGGGCGCTCAGGATCACCGAAGACCTTGCCCGTAAGCTGCTCGGTTTCAGCCAGCCTCTCAAAGATCTGGCTGCGGATTTCGTCCGCGATCATCTGCTTGTCCGCGTAATAACGGTTGCAGGCTTCGGTTGTCACAATGAAGCCATTGGGCACGGGCAGGCCAAGGCCGGACATCTCTGCCAGGTTGGCTCCCTTGCCGCCAAGAAGGTCGCGCATGGAAGCGTCGCCTTCCGAAAACATATAGACGTATTTCGTCATTTCATATCCTCCCAAAGATAATCTATCCATCAGGCGCCGGGCTTTGCGACGGCGTCAATTAGAGCCAAAGCTGTCATGGCAGATCGAATTTTCCCTTGAAATACTCAACCAGCCGGTCCATCGGAAGCCTGATCTGCTTCATGCTATCCCGTTCCCGGATGGTTACCGCCTGATCCTCAAGCGATTCAAAGTCATAGGTTACGCAGTAAGGCGTGCCGATCTCGTCCTGGCGCCGGTAGCGGCGGCCGATAGACTGGCGGTCGTCGTACTCGCAGCGATAATGCCGGATCAGGTCGTGGTAGACCGCTTCCGCTCCCTGGCGCAATTTGCCCGACAGGGGCAGAACGGCGATCTGGACGGGTGCCAGCGCGGGCAGGAAACGCAGGACCGTGCGGACCTCCCCCCCCTCCAATTCTTCCTCGTCGTAGGCCTCCGACAAAATGGCCAAAAAGAGGCGGTCAGTCCCGAGCGAAGGCTCCACTACGTAGGGGATGTATTTTTCGTTTTTTTCAGGGTCGAAATACCGTAGGTCCTCCTTGGAGTATTCCATATGCTGTTTCAGGTCGTAATCGGTCCTGTCGGCAATCCCCCAAAGCTCGCCCCACCCAAAGGGGTAGAGGTATTCAATGTCGGTTGTGGCAGCCGAATAAAAAGACAGTTCTTCTTTCGAGTGATCCCGCAATCTCAGATGGTCCTCTGAAATCCCCAGATCCAGAAGCCACTGGTAGCAAAAAGACCGCCAGTAACCAAACCACTCGAGATCGGTTCCCGGTTCGCAGAAAAACTCCAGTTCCATCTGCTCAAACTCACGTGTTCTGAAAATGAAATTGCCAGGCGTAATCTCGTTGCGGAAAGATTTGCCCATCTGGGCGATGCCAAAAGGAATCTTGCGGCGTGAGGTCCGCTGGACATTGCGGAAATTGATAAAGATTCCCTGCGCCGTTTCTGGACGCAGGTAAAGCTGTGACTGGTTGTCTTCTGTCACGCCCAGAAAGGTCTTGAACATGAGGTTGAACTGGCGGACATCGGTAAAGTCATGTTCTCCGCAGGCAGGGCAGACGATGCCGTGTTCGCGGATGTAGGCTAAATATTCCTCATTGGTCCAGCCGTCGGCAGAAAGGGCAAAGCCTTGTTTTTTGTTCCAGTCATCAATCAGCTGATCGGCACGCCAGCGCGTCCTGCACTTGCGGCAATCGATCATGGGATCGGAAAATCCGCCCACATGACCCGAAGCAACCCAGACATCCGAATTCATCAGGATACTGGAATCGAGCCCCACATTCAGGGGACAGGTATCGACAAAACGCTTCCACCAGGCTTCTTTAATGCGATGTTTGAGGCTGGTGCCGTAGGGACCATAATCCCAGGAATTGGCCAGGCCCCCGTAAATTTCAGAGCCCTGATAGACAAAACCTCGATTTCCTGCCAGGGCGACAATCTTTGCCAGGGCATGCTGTTTATTGGCCATTCCTACACCCGTTTATCCTGCTCAAAACCAAGAAGAAGCTTATTCCTCAGTTTCCGTGTCTTCAAACGTTTCCGCCGGCTCTTCTTCCGCCTTCCGCTCTTCTTCCTCCAGCTGGGCCACGTGGCTGATCAGCTGCTCAGCGATTCGTGAAGCGTCTTCAGCGGAAATGCCCACCTGCTCGAAGACATCTTCGCCGGGCATACGGTCGACTTGGCGCATCATGCGGCTTTGTTCTTCCAGACGTTCTTCTTCTTCCTTGGCGCGCGCCTCTCTCAGGGCAGCCTCACGGGCAGCGATAATCAAGGGATGTTCGGGGATGACCACGTCCCACTTCCCATACCGGTAAGCGACCGTTCCCGCCCCGATCTCCTCACTGGCCAAGGTGACCGGATTAGGTGTCTCCGTCTCGAGGGTCGGGCAGGCGCCGGACGTCAACTGGCGGGCCCGCCGCGCTGCAAGCATGGCCAGGACGTAGCGGTTTTCAGCAAGCGGCAGTAATGATTCAGTCGATGGTTGTGTCAACATGGGTGACTCCTGTTCGAATAAGCTCTCGGTTTATTTTCAAATTCATCACGAAAAATCGATAACCTTATGGATTATACCGTTCAAAGGTCGCACTCGTCAACAAAAAAACGCAGGGTACGGCGTTTCTCCGCCTTCATGATGGCGCTGACATCGGCTGCGGCCTCCTCAATCACATCATTGACCACCCAATAATCGAAGAGATTAATCCGGGAAAGTTCCTCCCGCGCCGTCACCAGCCGCCGGTCAATTTCCTCGGCTGACTCCGTTCCCCTTTTCAGCAGGCGCTGTCGCAGGGCATCCTCTGTCGACGCGGTGACGAAAATGAGAACGGCATGGGGGCAGTTGCGCTTGAGAGCAAGCGCGCCCTTGACAGTCAGGTCAAGCAGGATATCCGCCTTCTCCCTGATCATCCGGTCTACAGGGGCGCGGGGCGTCCCATAGTACTCCCCGCAATAGGTATCGTATTCCAGAATTTCACCGCGGTTGATCAAATCCTCGAAGTGATCCCGTGTCGTGAAGTGATAGGCGATGCCGTCCTCTTCATCTTTGCGGGGCCTGCGGGTGGTCATGGATACTGAATGATAGCGCCGCGGATCCTGTCTTCTGAGTTCGTCAATAATGGAGTTCTTGCCAACACCTGACGGCCCTGACAAGACGATGATCAGGCCCTCCTCCTCTAGGCTCCGTTCATACCTGATCATGGCATTCCTCCAAAGATTTCCCGCCGTCCGGCAAAAGTGCTTCCGTTTCCAGGGCAGACAGGACCACATGATCGCTGTCCATAACCAGAACCGAGCGGGTTCTCTTGCCTCCCGTCGCGTCAATCAGGGAAAATCGTTCGCGCGCATCCTGAACCAGACGGCGGGCAGGCGCAGATTCGTAGGTCACAAGCGCAATCAGGCGCGCCCTGGCGATGTAGTTGCCATCTCCGATTGGAATCATTTCATAGGCCATGCGCCACCTCTATTCAATGTTCTGAACTTGTTCACGGATTTTTTCGAGCAAGGTTTTGGAGGCAACCACTACCTGGGTCAGTTCCAGGTCATTGGCTTTTGAGCCAATGGTATTAATTTCACGGAAAATCTCCTGGATCAAAAAATCAAGCTGACGGCCGACAGGAAGATCCGACTCGAGCGCCTGGCTCAGGGCATCCAGATGAGCATGCAGCCGGGTGACCTCCTCGTCGATGGAGGAGCGGTCGGCAAAGAGGGCTGTTTCGGCAAAGAGGCGTTGATCACTGTACCACTCGGGCCGCTGGTCCTCGAATAATTCCTCCGCCCGCTGGATCAGTTTCTCCCGGTAGATTTCCGGAATCAACGGGGCTCTCCGGGCCATGGATGCCACATGTTCCCGCAATTCATCCGTCTTGGCCAGCAGATCAAGGGCCAAGCGCCCTCCTTCAAGCGTACGGGCTCTGTTCAATTCATCGAGCGCGGCCTCCAGCGCCTCTTCAATCTGACCGGCAAGAAGCGCCTCATCTCCCCCGTTTTCATCAAGGGTCAGGATGCCGTCCAGGCCTGCCAGAATTTTCAGCTTATCGCCGGACTTTTCCCCGGTCAGGGCCTCAAGCTGGTCCAGGGCTCTCATGTAAGCCATGGCCAGCGGCTGATCGACCGCGACTTCGTATTCAGGCGATTCACCCGGCTCATCCGTCAGCCGGATCTCAACACGCCCGCGGTTCAGCTGCTTCTGTGAAATGGAACGGATGAGTGATTCATGGGCGGCATAGCGTGAAGGAAGGCGGATGGAAATATCCAGATAGCGGTGGTTGACCGAGCGGCACTCGATCCGGATGGAACACCCACCCCTCTTGGAGATCCCCTCCCCGTAACCGGTCATACTCCTGGGCATTTTATCCCTGCCTTTCAACAGCTGTGGCAAACCGTCCGTCCTCTCCCACCAGCAAAGGGCGGAAGCCGATTTGATCGGATGCAACCATTATATAACGGACGCCTTCGATCTGCGGCTGGCTGTCGTAAAAGGGAACGTCGTGATGGATGTGACCGAAAAGGCAGACATGGATACCTGCCTCTTTGAGGAGATCGCTGAAAGCGGAGCCGGTCCCCTGTTCAGAAATCGGCGGATAATGCATCAAGGCGACTCTGCCGGGCTCCCGGCCTTCCTCCTCCTGCAGCCGTTTCAGTGCCTGGATGGAGAGTTCCAGCCGGGCAATTTCCCGCTTGTAAATCTTTTCATCGGCGTTCGAAAATTCCTCATCGAAAGGCAACAGCCAGCCGCGGGTCCCGCAAATATGAAAACCGGCTGCCCTGCATGCCTTGTTACGGAGAAAATGGAGACTTGTCAGCCCCTCCCGTTCACAAAAAGCCTCCAGCTTTCGAAGGGTCGTCCACCAGTAATCGTGATTACCCCGCAGCAGAATCTTCTTTCCGGGCAAACGATGGATCAGGGCAAGATCAGGCAAGGCCTCCTCCAGGGACTTGGCCCAGGAAATATCGCCTCCGACCAGGACGGTGTCGTCCGGATCCACAAGATCCAGCCAGTTTTCAACGATCCGCTCCGTATGACTTTCCCAGCGCGGACCGAAGATGTCCATGGGTTTATCGACCGAACCGGCCAGATGAAGATCTGCCAGGGCAAACAGCTTCACTTGTCATCTCCTCCGGGCGGCTCATTCCCATGAAAATGCTGCCAGACCGCCAGCGCAGCTTGCTGTGGAAGGCCCGGCACCCCCGCCAGTTCGTCCAGGGAGGCTTCCGATATCTTTTTGCTTGATCCAAAAGCCTTGAGCAAAGCCTTGCGGCGCGCGGGACCGATTCCGGGTATGGTTTCCAAGTGATAACGCTTGGCTGCCTGGTGCCGCCGCTGTTCGTTGAGCCGCCGGGCGAACCGGTGAGCCTCGTCTTGAACAGCTGTGAGAAGATGGAGCAGGCCCTGCCTGCGTGCCCGCTCCTCTTCCGTTTCTCTGGCCAGTTCGTCTTCCGGAACCGAGGAAGAAGCCAGCTCGATCGTTTGTCCTGAGCTCAGAACAAGCCCGCGGGTCCGGTGCCGGTCATCCTTGACCACGCCGGCAAGCGGCAGACCGAAATCGTCCGCCAGGGGAAGACAGGCCGAAACATGGCCGCGGCCACCGTCAAGCAGGATCAAGTCGGGCCGGCTTCCGAATTTTTGGTCGGCCAGTCGGGATAGGCGGCGCTCCAGTACCTCTCTCATGGACTGGTAGTCATCGATCCCTTCAAAACCCTTAACAGTAAAATGCCGGTAAGAAGAGCGCTCAGGGCGGCCCTGGCGGAAGACTACCATGGAACCCGACCGGTCGCCTCCTCCGAAATGAGAAATGTCATAAGCCTCGATCCGGGCAGGGGCCCCGACCACCCCTGTCAGTTGACCCAGATATTGCAAAGTCGCCTCAATGGCTTGCGGATCCGACCCCCGCGCCAGGGACCTTCTTTCCAGAGCTTTGTCGGCATTGTGGCGGGCCATGTCAACCAGGGCCTTTTTTGCGCCCCGCTGCGGTTGCAGAATATTGACTGCACCGCCCCGCCGCTGCCGGAGCAGCTCAGTCATGAGGGACAGGTCTGGAAGCGGGGCGGGAATCAGTATTTCACGGGGCACCTGTCCCTGTGCCCGGTATTGTTCCCCCATAAAAGAAGCCAGGTATTCGCCGGCATCATCACCCTGATCCTGGGCAAAGACCTGGACACAGCCTGTTACCCGGCCGCCACGGATTTCCAACTTCGAGATGGCCACTTCATTGCCGTTTCTTGCCAGGGCCAGGGCGTCACGGTCGCCTCCCCGCTGATCAACCACCCGCTGCTCCTCGCGAAGTCGGGTCAGCGCCTGCCATCTTCCGCGCAAGTGTGCAGCCTTCTCGAAATCGAGCACTTCCGCTGCCTCATTCATTTCGCGCTGGAAACGCCGGATCAGCTCATCAGTCCGGCCATCGAGGAACTGAATCACCTCATCGATAATCGCCCGGTAATCCTCCTTGGAGATGAGGCCTGCACAGGGCGCAAGACAACGCCCGATGTGGTAGTTGAGGCAGGGGCGCTCCCGGCCGATATCGCGCGGCAGGTCGCGTGAGCAGGTGCGGAGGGGAAAGACAGCCTCCAGAACCTTCAAGGCCCGGTTGATATCGCCGGCCAGCCAGGGACCGTAATAGCGCGCGCCCTGCTCCAGGTCATCCCCGACACGGAAAGCCTTCATAACACGGGGGAATGCCTCCTGGAGGGTGACCCGGATATAGGGATATTCCTTGTCATCCCGCATCAGGATATTGTAGGGAGGCTGATACTGTTTGATCAGGTTGGCCTCCAGGACCAGGGCCTCCAGCTCATTGGCGCAGAGGATGGTGTCATAGGAAGCAATTTTGGCGATCATGGAGGCGATCCGGCGGTCAACGGCCGGCTTGGGTGTAAAGTAGTTTCTCAGACGCTGACGCAGGGAATTGGCCTTGCCCACATACAAAACAGAACCCGAAACATCTCGCATCAGGTAGACGCCGGGTTCCTCTGGCACCAGATCAAGCCGTGCCTCAAATTCAATTCTTTGCCTGTTCTGTCCTGTCATTCGGGAGACAAACTCCTATTGTCACCCGCCGCAAACTTCAAAGCCTTGCGCCCGGTTAAGGCGTGGCAGGTTCCATGTAATCCTTTAATTCGCAGATGGCGCTTTCGCCATCGCTGCCATCAACCGAAATCTCCAGATGGTCTCCATCCGAGATGCCGAGTGACAGAACACCCAACAAGCTTTTCGCATTGGCACGCCGTCCGTTCTTGGCAATGTAAATACTGGCTGTATAGCCGGAAGAAATCTGAATCAGCATGGCGACTGCCTTCATCAAGGTCTCTTCTTTACATCGGAAGACAATCTCTTCTCTCATCATGGCGATCCTCCCGCAAGACATAGGGGTCACGAATCCATTTGGGGTGCCTTAAATTATATGAACAAAGTATGACGAATGTCAACTATGGTTTGACCAGGATCAGCGACAGGGACAGGCAGGATCTTTGGTTATTCCCCCAAGGATCCGGCCAGCCGGCCAGCCATCAGGATGGCCGCCTCCCCCGTATCCGGGTAATAACCGCTGCGTTTTCCCGTCTCCACAAAACCCAGGCTCCCGTAAAGATGCCGGGCGGGCTGGTTACTTTCCCTGACTTCAAGAATCCAGGTCCCGCATCCCTGACTGAGGGCTTGCTGCCTCAGTCCTTCCATCAGGAGGCGGCCAAGGCCCCGGTTTCTGTACGAAGGCGCCACCGCAATGTTGAGCACCTCAAACTCACCGGACAAAAACCTGCCCGCCGCCATGCCAACCGGAGCCTCCGGTATGGTCTGCCGGCAGACAAGCAACAGAACCGTTTCATTGTTGCCTGCGATACAGTCCCGCCAGGACTCTGCCGACCACGGAACCGGGTGGGATAGCCGGTCGATCCGCACCAGTGATTCAAGGTCGGACTCCATCGCTTTTCTTACCAGCCACTTCATCCTGCTAGTCCGGAATCCGCCGGGCCCGCTCGGCAGAGGAAGCGATCCCGTAGCAGGCTGAAAGCTGCCAGGGATCAGTTGCGGCCTTACCCCGGGCCAGATCCTCCAGGGCAAGTCCAATGACGGCCGAGGCCCGGATGTAGCGGAAAGGCGGCAGGGCATGGACGGCATCAAAGGGCAAACGGATGGCCAGGTCGGGGTCGTCTGCCAGAGCTTCCTCCCAGACAGCAATCCCATCACCTGTTACCAGGACCTCTTCATTTGGGCCGGCCACGGCTGAAATGTCCCTGAAGAGACTTCTTATGTCACGCGGTGCTTCTTCAATCAATTGCTCCGGGCCCCGGTAAAGAGATGAAAAGACCCGTCCGCCACGCGCGTCCAAAATGGGAGCTGTCAGCATGCGCTTGTCCCCGCCTGCCGACCGTGCCAGCGCTCGAAGTGAGGAGACTCCCATGGCTTTGGCTCCCACCGCGTAAGCCATGGCCTGGACCGAGGCCAAGCCGATCCGGATACCGGTAAAAGAGCCCGGCCCTGCTGCAAGGGCAAACAATTCCACATCGCGGAGGGTCAGGTCACAGCGGTCAAGCAGCTGGTTAACCAGGGGCTGGAAAGTAACGGAATGGCGGTAGCCCATAGCCAGCGAATACTCGCCCAGGAGCTGGTTGCCGCGGGCCAAGGCGACTGAAAGCGTACGTCCCGAGGTATCGGCACCCAGTACGATCATGGCGCGGCCCTCCTCCCTTTTTCTGCTTTCCATTCCTTGGGATAGCGGATCATGAAGATTCGTTCCTGCGGATCTTGGCCGTAGCGGACATCGATTTCCATGACCTGTCCGGGCAGGGCATCTCGCACCCGGTCTCCCCATTCGATCACTGACACCGAATCACCGCCAATATATTCATCGAGGCCGCAAGCCAGAAAATCATCAGCCCCCTCCAGGCGGTAAAGGTCGAAGTGATGGAGCGGAAGCGCCCCTTCCTCCCCGGCTTCATGAAGATGGAGCAGGGTGAAGGTCGGGCTCGATACATGACTCTTGACCCGCATGCCTGAGGCGATCCCGCGGACCAGCGCCGTTTTTCCGGCGCCCAGGCTGCCGGTCAGGACCACCACGTCCCCTCCCCGGAGGGACTTCGCCAGTTCGATGCCCAAGGCGAAGGTCTCTTCGGGTGACCGGGTCTTGCGTGTTATCTCGTCCGGCATGGCCTTCCTCCACTCGATTCAGCCCGGCTTACAAGGGGCAAAAGCCCCGTACGATGACGGGGCTCCTGGATAGGGCCGTTTGAAAAACCCCTTTATCTCTTTGAGAACTGGGAAGCCTTTCTGGCTTTCTTGAGGCCTGGCTTCTTGCGCTCTTTGACACGGGCGTCGCGGGTCAGGAAACCGGCCCTTCTCAGGGTCGTCTTGTACTGCTCGGCATCAGCGTCAACCAGGGCACGGGAAATCCCGTGACGAATTGCGCCTGCCTGGCCGGCAATGCCGCCGCCACGCACGTTGACGACGACGTCGTAGCGGTCCTGTGAACCTGTCGCCAACATGGGCTGGCGCACAATGGCCCGCAGGGTTTCCATGGGGAAATAGTCTTCAAATGTTTTTTTATTGACGGTGATCTTTCCGGATCCGGGATAAAGGCGAACACGGGCGACCGCTTCCTTCCTTCTGCCTGTTCCATAAAAATATGCTTTGACCTGATCTGTCATCTTTATTTCCCCCCGCCCTGCAATTCAATTTTCACCGGCTGCTGCGCCTGGTGCTTATGTTCCGGACCGGCATATACTTTCAGCTTACGGAACATGGCGCGCCCGAGCGTATTCTTGGGAAGCATCCCGCGGACCGCTTTTTCCAGGACGCGTTCTGGATGCTTTTCCATCATCCGCTCGTAGGGGATCTCACGCAGACCGCCCGGATAACCCGTGTGGCGGCGGTAGAGCTTCTGTTCTTCCTTCTTGCCGGTCAGAACAATTTTTTCTGCATTCACCACCACGACAAAATCGCCCATATCCATGTGGGGAGTGTATTCCGCTTTGTTTTTTCCACGCAGGATGGCCGCAATCCCGGTCGCCAGGCGGCCCAGAATTTGGCCCTCCGCGTCCACAAGATACCATTTGCGGTCAATATCGCCTGCTTTCGGCATATAGGTCTTCATGCTTAAGTCATGTCCCTCCTGTTTTCACGCACCGCCAACCGGCGGCACGAGCCACATCTTAACAGGGCGGTGCCCGCTTGTCAACAAGAAATGTCAATTAAGTCACGAATACTCACTTAATTGACATTTCTTATCCAATTACCCTTTATTTCAGTGTTATCGTGCACGCTGTTTCCCCGCCGCCCGTTTTGCTCTCCAGCGGGTAATCCAGACAAGCAGGGCCGTGATGGCGACCACAATTCCTCCGATGATGGTCAGGGTACCTAGGGCCGCAAGAATCAGTATCAGAGGTTTCACTTGGCTGCCGCCGGCGGTGAAAAACGGATCATCTTCAACGCCGCCCGTTTCTTCCGGTTCTGTCTCTACCGGTTCAGGCAGGGTTTCTTCGGGCTCCTGGCTGGCAATCGGCGGGGGCGCCAGCAGATCGACGTCTTCCCGAAGCGGAGCTCCCTCCAAACGGGCTGCTTCCTCCAAAATGGCGCGGACCGGCAGTGCTCTGGCCAGCAGGGGTGTTTCAGGCAAGTCCAGGGGGGTGATCCCCATGGCCGCGCAGATCAGGTGCCGGTCATCGACTGTGAGGCCCGAGCCGACCAGACACTTGCCCGCCTGAGGCGTGGTCCCCGTTTTAACGCCGGTGTATTGCTTGAAGTATTGAGACTGCAAAAAATCAGCGCCATAGATGACCAGGGCATTGGTGTTGCTCAGGGTCCCCCACCAGGCTTCTGTATGCTGAAAACTGACCGGCAGCCGGTAGTAATGCAGTGAACAGACTTGGGCGATCAGGGGATGCTTCATGGCCTCGGCGGCGATCAAGCACAGGTCGCGCGCGGTTGTAAAGTGGCTTCCATCTCCCTCGTCAAAACCGGCGGGATTGGTAAAATGTGTCGAGCTGGCTCCGATTTCCTCCGCGCGCCGGTTCATGCGCTCGACAAAAAGGGCCTGTGAGCGGACGGGATCGCTCACCCGCTCGGGATCGACGGCTCCGTAAGCCCCGCCGTAGTTTTGTGCGATCACCCGCGCGATGTCATTGGCAGAGGCGATCAGCAAGGCGGCAAGGCAGTCGGCGGTACGAAGCTGATCCCCTGCTTTCAGCCCTTTCAACCTGACCGAACTGGGGTCAGAGAAAACCAGGGCACCTTCCGATACGGTCAAGAGTTTTTCCGGATCAAAATTCTCGTCTTCCAGCAGGATCAGGGCCGTCATGATCTTGGTCGTGCTTGCATTGGCCCGTTTTTTGTCGGGATTCCTGGAGAGTATCTCCCGGCCCGTCTCCGCATCGATCACGCAGTAGGATTCAACTGACACTTCGTCGAAGCCGGGCCAGCCCAGATGGTCGACGGCATGAACACCCGCAGAGGCTGCCCAGGGCGTAAGCACCAGCAGGGCAAGGAAAATTGCGGCAATCAAATGACGAGGATTTCTACTTGTCTTTTCCTTCTTCATATTCCCGTTTTTCAAAGAATACCTCCCTGGCGGACCGGATCCTGCGAATCCAGCAGGATGTCCACCGCTTCTTCAATGGAACCTGTCAGAGCGGGCCAATCGCATGCCTGCCCGTCTTCAGGAAGGCGTGCAAGCGAGGGCCACACGGGGACGCCTGTTTCCTGCGAAACTTTAATCAGGATGTCCTCTTTGCCGGCCTCCCTGCCAAAAAGGGCGCGTCCGCACAGGACCGCATCCAGGAGAGGCGAACGTTCCTGGACGTAGCAAATAACGGATCCGGCTTTGCGATCCGCGTATTTCGCCCAACATGCGACAGCGTCTGCCGTGTCACGGCCTACCAGATAGTCCGTCTGATCGTAAACTGTTTTAATCAGCCTCAGACAATATTTATAATCGCAGGCACTGACAAGGATTGATTGATTCAGCAGATTGATTTCCTCCCCGGTAAGCAATCTTTCACCCGGTCTGGCGATTTGCTGGCAAAGAAAGTCCGTTCGATTCCCGTCCCGGCCTGTCACTTCATAAAAAAGTCTTTCCAGATTGACGGGGAAATCGGTCCCATCGGCTGCGGCCCGTCTGTTTTTTACAGGGCCGGCCGGTTTGCCTGTCCGGAAGAGGGTTGTCAGTGAAGGCGGTTCGCTTTCTCCGACATAAACAGTTCCCACCGGAACCCTCAGAATACTGGCGCAAACCAAGCCCGCCACGAAACCGAGATGGCTCTTGGGTACGGCGAAATCAACCCCTCTGTCCAGGTCCGAAGATTCAGCGATGGCAACAACGACTGCCGTTGCCAGGGCACCGGCGGTCAGGACTTCAAGCAAATGACCCGGGCCCAGGAAAAGGGGATCAAAGCCCTTGTCATTCAATTTCTTTTCAAAAGACGGATGACTGGCCAGCCGGGTGAGTTCCCGGTAGCGCCCGTCATAGGATCCCTCAAAGACCCGGATGGCAACACCATCAGGGGCAAGACCGGCAATCTCCCTGCCTCTCGAGCCGCCGGCGGCCATCAAAATAATCCCGGGCAGCCCCCATGCCTGATTCAAAAAAGAGACCAGGCTATCTTCCGGCAGGAGAGTCAAAACAAAGGGCTGCCTGTCCGCGGCCGGCATATACGGCCACAGCTTTGCAAGGAGGGCATGGGACAGATCGGCCAGGTTCCCCGTTGGCAGATGATCCGCATTGAGCAGGAAATAGGAGTCCAGATAATCGTTCAGTTTGCTCAGCGGCAGCTGCCAGGTCCGATCATTTCCAGCCAGGGACTCAAAGGCTTCGCTGACCGCAGTCTCCCAGATCTCAAGCGGCAGATCCGGCAGGAAACGATGAAGAAAGACCGCCATGACCCGGCCAAGGGACAAACCCGCCAGGGATGGAAGGCTGAGCGGTTCCGGAGGGCTTTGGGGGACAAAGAGTCCGCCTGATCGGGAAATACCCCGGCAGACTGCCTCCAGGCCGCTGACCGGCTCCCCTCCCCGTGTACTCACATACTTCATGAACGGCAACTCCTCACCCTACTTGCCTCTTTCCTGGGGAAAGGTCCTGCGGTACAGATCAAGAATCTGCGCAACCGATTCATCTCCGCCTTGCTCTTCGAGGATGCGTTCCAGCCACTCGAGCCGTTCCCGGCGGATTTCGTTGCGGATAATCATGGGCCGGATGGCGAAGTAGAAGACCAGGAAGAGAATGGAGGCGGCGATAACCGCTATCAGCAGGGCCTGGGTCAGGCGGGATACTTTGCCGTGTATGCGCCTGGCACCGTGGGACAAGCCTTCCTCCATCCGGAGAACCTCCTGCTGTTCACGCCGGCTGGCCAGCTGCACGCGCCCTGTTCCCTGGCCATCGGCTGCCCGCTGGAGGATACCTCCCCGGGCCATATGGGCCCGGATGGGCGCCAGCTTCTGTTCCCTGCGCCTGCTTGAACTGTCGCGCGCCTGTTTCCTGATGCGCTCTTCCCGGGCTGCCAGCCGGCAGCGGTCAACGGTTCGGACAAGCGGGCTGTCGGGCGAGGCCAGGAGAACTTTCTCAAATTGTTCCTCCGCCGCCCGGAAACGCCGCTCTTTTGCCAAAAGAATACCGTAAAGCGAAGAAGCTTCCGCAAACTGCGGCCAGCTGGAGGTCACTTTCTCCAGTGCGATCATGGCTATGTCTTCATTATCGGTTTTGGCCTGCCTCAGAGCCCGGTTATATACCGACAGGAGACGCTCTGCCTCACTTTCAGACACAAGCAGATCCTCGGGGAGCGATTCCAGTTCACGGTAGGAGGAAAGAACCCGATCCCAATCGAGTGAATCTGCCTTGCTTTTTGCGGCTTGCATGGGCCGGTCTGCTGAGTCGTGCCGCAAGGGAATCCCCCTTTCAATCTGACTGGAATACCGGTTCAACCGGTAGCCAGCGTATCAAGGACTATTAAACCACAAGCCGTCCGGATGGAAAACAAACTACTGCCTTTAAAACCTCTCCCGGACCAGGGGACGGACCTTGCCCGCCAGGTAGAGCGAACCGCAAACACAGATCATGGCGCCCTTTTCGCGGGCCCGGCTGACAGATTCCGCCATGGCCTCACCGATGTCAGGCAGGGCGATCGTCCGGGGCCGGTCCTGCTCCGGCAAAATGGAAGAGAGTTCAGCAATCAGCCTGCCTGCCTCAAATCGTCTGGCATCGGGCGGCTCGGTGGCGACCACGTCGGTAACGGTGTAGGGCGGATCCAACAGGAGGGCTTTGAGCATTTCCCTGTGTTCCTTGTCTTTTAAGAGGCCGATGACAAAGACAACCGGGGTATGGCCGGCAAGCTTGCGCAGAGCCTCCCGCAGGCCCAGCCCGGCCTGGACATTGTGGGCACCATCGAGCAGGATGACAGGGTCTTTCGTCAGTACCTCCATGCGGGCGGGCCAGACACAGTCCGCGATACCCCGCTTGACCGCGGGCGGATCCGCCATACCGGCCGCCAGCGCCGCTTCTCCAGCCATCAAGGCATAGATTGGCTGGTAGGGCCCAAGAAGCCGGGTTGTATATCGGCAAGTGTCTTTTTTGGCCTGGAACTCCTGCCCGGACCAGCCGTAAGAAAGGAGGTCAAAATCCCGGTAACCCAGGTAGGAAAGAGGTGCAGACAGCTCGTGGCACCTGTCCTCCAGCACCTTGCGGGCAGCTGAGGCGTCAGCCGAAGAGAGCATGGCATCTTCCGGGGCGTATGCGAAGACAGGGCAGCCCTCTTTGATGATGCCGGCTTTTTCACCTGCGATCTCTTCCATGGTGTTGCCCAGCCGCTCCATATGGTCAAAACCCAGGGCACCAATCAGGGAGGCCAGGGGCTTTTCAATCACATTCGTCGAGTCCAGACGGCCGCCCATACCTGTTTCCAGAACCAGAACCTCGCAGGCCTGTTCCTGGAACCATAAAAAAGCCAGGGCGGTCATCATGTCAAACTGAGTGGAGGAGATGCCGTCTCTCGAAGCGATAACCCGGGCTGCTTTCTCAATTTTCTCCATGAGCCGGACGATGTCGCTGTCCGGTATCTCCCCAAAGGACTGGTCCCGGTCATACCGGGCAAGGTCACTGGCGCCGTCCAGGACACGGACACGCTCATTGAAGCGCTCCAGGAAGGGGGAGGTAAACCAGCCCACTTTATGTCCCGCCTGGCAGAGGATATGGGTCAGATAGCTGCTGATTGAACCCTTGCCATTCGTCCCCGCAATGTGAAAAGCGGGGCAGGCCCTCCAGGGGTCGCCAAGCTCGCGGTAGAGGACCGATCCGCGGTCGCGCTTATCGCTGTCAGGGAATTTATTGGCACTCTGGATGGCAGCGATGGCCCGGTCCAGCAGAGCCTGGGCATCAGGACCGGGATTATTCTCCCCCCAGGCGGAGCGGAAGACATAAAATTTTCCTGAAACACGGTTGGCTAAAACAACAAAAGCCAGTGCAATCAATTTGGCCAGATCCAGCATGCCCGGGATCAGGATCACCTGTCTTTGCAGGAGATGATTCATGATGTAAATGAAGGCATATTCAAAAAAGAATGAGATGGCCAGCCGTGTCCCGGCAAAGCGGATAAACTCCGCCCATACACGGGATGTCGAACGGAAGACCCAGACCCGGTTGAGGATATAGGCCGACAAAACAGAAAGGACGATGGCCGGCACATCTGAGTAATACCATTTGTCAAGGCCCAGCCACCGGTTCATCAGCATGTAAACAAAGACATTGACCACGGTGGCCATGACGCCGGTGGCAAAATACTTCAAAAATTCAACCGAAAAAAAGAGTTCGGTCAAATAGTACCTTGCTTTTTTCATAGTTCCTCTGTGTCTGCAGGGTCATCACGATCCGTCCGGCGATGGACGGAAGGGCGGATACCGGGTGGTCTTTTGCCGGACCGCCGGTCTTTTTCCTCCTCTTGCCCGAAAAGAGTTTCCTTCAATTCCTGCCAGCTGTCCTTGGGTTCGGTATTCGAATCGAGGGTCTCCCGAGCACCTTCAAAGCCACCCGGTTCTTCCGCAAACAGGTGTTCCGGCAACTCGACCGCAGGCTCGTCCTCCGCGGGGGCCGGCATCACTTCCAGGACGGGTTCCATAAGGGGATCGTCCCCCTGATCCAGGTCATCAATCGTCAATTCAGGTTCAAATCCGGCAGCCTTTTTGGCCCGGATAAAAAACCACAGGGCAGCTGCCAGCATCAGAAAAACAACCGCGCCCGTACCCGCCACCAGGTAGAGGGGCAGCTCCATGTCAAACAAGCGAACCGTCAGGCCGCCCTTAACAGGGGTGGTTTCCTCAGGCTCGGTCCTGGCCGGCACTGTATCCGCAGGCGATTCTTCGGCCGTTTCCGTGGGATCCGTGACGGAAGGTCGAAAGGCGGGATCAAGGAAGCTTCCCGCGACAGGCACCAGCCATAAATCGGAGCGGATGAGTGAATCAAGAACGGCATCATACAGGCAGAGCACTTTTTCTTCCGCGTCGTTGATCCGCACAGCAATCAGATAGAGATCACCCGGGAGCGGCAACTCATCATCGGTCAGCTCAGGGAACTCCTCTCCCGGCTCCAGTCCGGCAATCAATTCATCGTAAAAGGTTTTGGGCACAAAACCGCCTCCGACCGGCTTATAGGCGGGAACTTCCTTTTCCCATATATTAACCGTGGCCAGTTCGAATCCTTGCGGGATCATGTCTCCGGGCACCACAGTGAAGGTGAAAAAACGCGAAGACCAGCCTGCCCGAAGGTAGGGGACAAAAACAGAGGTCTCCGAATCGAAGAGATAGAAGTCATTCCCCCCTCCCTCATCTGTAAGCCAATAAAGGGTGTAGGGGAGGTTTTCAGACACATAGCCTTCCAGGTACTTGTCGCCCCATTCCACTTCCTTCGGCGCGTAGGAGGCGGGAATGATCTCATAATCCGGGATGGATACCGATACCGCCAGGTCCGCCCCATCATAGCGCTTGCCGATGACGGTCTTCCCCGGATGCCGGGGCAGGGTTTCGGCGGGCGTGGTAGCCGTGGTAGTCCGGGTGGTTGTGGTGGTCCGGGTGGTGGTTGCGATCGTGGTCGTGGGGGGCGGGTCAGTCAGCTCGATGGTATGGGAGGCGCTTCCCGAGACCGTATTGTCCTCGTTGCCATCACTTGCATCGCTCACTGTAATTTTTACAGATCCCTTGGCCAAGACCTTGAAGCTCAGTTTCACTACATTGCTGACCGATTGGGTTTCCAAAGTGAAAAATACCATTTTAAAAGAAGATTTTACATTGCTGGCTTTTTCGTCCGGTAGTATGACATCGCCCTTCATCCCGGAAACATTGTCCGCACCGGTTAACTGTATCAAGTTATTATCGTAAGTGATCTGAAAATCGCAGCTGCGTGTCATTGCCTGAGAACTGAACCCGATCGTAACAGAAAAGGTATTTCCCAAATAGGCTGTGCCAGGACCCGAAATAGTCGGTTGTCTGTTTACTGCATATATCTCAACCGAAGGCAAAGCCGCCGCAATCAGGAGCATGGCCGCCAGGCATACAAGTAATCTCTTGAATCTCATAAGGTCAACCGTTCGCACTTTCATTCATTTCAATTAAAAACCCGGGCCTCCCCGGTTCAATCACAACAAATTATACGCCACCCCGAAGGATCCCATTTAAGGTCAGTCCTGCTTGATCGGTTTGCCCTTGACCATGGCGTCAATGACATGGGACAGGTCGATGGAGTTGATTTTTCCGTCCCTGCTGGCGTCCAGGGCGGCGTTTTGCGCCGCCGTCCAGGTTTTCCCCTTGACCATGGCATCGATGATGTAGGAAAGGTCAATGGAATTGATGATGCCGTCACCATTGGCGTCCCCATAGATCAAAAGCTGCAGGGTCCCGGCGGAGGATCCGTCTTCTTTTTTGATTTCCAATCTGGCTCCTGTGCCAAGGAGGGCATCCCCAATCACTTGCTTGCCCGCCAGATCATAGGCTTCCGCCGTATAACCCTGGGGCAGTGCAAGGGACGAGAGGATCTGGTCCGCCTTGTTGCGGCCATCTGCAGGCCAGGCATTGGTCAGGTAACCTCCGTCCAGCTTGTAATCGTTTGTCACGCCGATTTCTTCCGGGGGCGGGGGCGGGGGCGGCGGACCGGAAGAACCCTCCTGCCGGGTGATCTTGATGGTGTAGACTCTCTCTTCCCCGTTTTGGGCGACAGCGATGATATTGAAGGTATTGAGACCCGTTTTCAAAGTCTTGGATCCGGTGTTTCTGACGCTGCAAGAGGCATGATAGGGCACAGCTGAAAGGGTCAGATTGTCGGTCGAACCGTCGACCGTCATGCTGTAAGTGTATTTTTCTGCCTGGAAGGCAGGGCTCAAACTGCCTTTGGATACTGTAATCGAATTCAGGTAGTTGTTGCGGCTCAGGTTGCCGACGGGGTACGGCGAGGGTTCAGGCGGCAGCTCGGTCATGACGGGAATCTTGAAGACAAAGGCTCGGTCAAGGATGCCGGCCTCCCTGTAAGACTTGTAAACCTGATAGCTTTCATTGGCGGGGGCGTAGACATTGCCCATGTACTGGTGGGCGAAGGCAGCGCTTTTCAAGCCATTGATCCAGTACTTCTGCAAATAGGAAGTGTCCTGCCCATTGTCGATGTAACCGCTGCCAATCCACTTGGCACCGCCCACGATGGCCTTCCACTGACTGTTCCAGGGCAGAAGGTACTTTGTTTTTTCCGTCGGGGAAGGCCCCGAACCATCCCTGCTGTTTCCGTACTTGGCGTATTCCAGACCATTCATGACCGGGTTGCCGGACGCGTAGGCCCCGATATTGTAAAAGTTGTAGATATTTTCATAGCCGGATACCGTACCCGAAACAGCCACAGGGAGATTGCCGTCTCTCCCGTTGCCGATCTCTGTCCGGCAGCGGTGAACCAGAAAGAGCGGGTTGACATTCGATTTTTCAGCAGCATCCATGAAAATTTCGGCATAGGTGATGGATCCGTCCCGGCCCCGGATGGGATCGTCCCAGTCGCGGATCGGAACGGATTCATTCTCCATGAAAGAGCCGGCCAGGGCGTCTTCCACCGCCTCCAGCGTGTGTACACCGGGAAGATAGGACAGGCATTCGAACTGAAAGATGGTTTCTTCAGTTAGAAAATTTCTGGGATCAAGGCAGTAGGCCAAAATTTCGCGGCTGGCACCGATCCAGACACCCGCGTCATAGGCTTTCCACTGATCAGTCGCGTAATTGTAGCCGTGCTGGCTGTCATAAGTTCGGTGACTCCTGTTTTTTGTATTGGGAACCAGGTTGACTCCCGGCCTGTACTCAGCTTCAACCGCCCTGGCCAGGGTGAGGGGCGGATTGCCTGCTGTATTATCCTGCGCGTGGAAGGCAACAAAAGACCAATTGGGGTAGTTGGCGTGCAGCTTTCGAAGAGCGGGGCGGTAGCTCTCAGGAAAGCCCTGCTCATCCAAAGCTGCTTCAAAAACAGGATCATCCTCGGGGTCCGGCACTGTCAGATCAAGCGCTTGACCGCTCAGGGTGACAAGGTTTTTATGGACGTAACCATAAAGATTCCTGGCGACAATACGCACGTAATACCAGCGGTTTGATCCGTTCCAGACCTCCCCCTCCACTTCTGTGAATACTTCCACCTGAGTACCTTGTGAGTAGCGTTCAATCAGGGTTCCGTCGTTGATATAAGGTTCACTGCGGAGCGCACTGGAATTGACAGAATTCAGCTGCCCTTTTTGATTGACTGCCTCACCGGCGGGCGGGTTTTGGGCTCCAGCCGGTGTGGCTGGCAAAGCAGACAGGGCCAGAAGCACCACAAGATAAAAAGCAAGCAAACGGCCCGCCTGCCGCTTGCTTTGACGCCGGCAGTCAAAATGAAAGCAATGCCCGTGTAAACTGCCTGTTCTCATACAAAAATGCACACACCAATCCGATGCTATCGTAAGGCTATCATAACTTTGGAAAGTCGAGAGCGCCAACTCTCGGAGAGCATTAGAGCCTTTTGTCGCGCAATTGTCATTCAAATGCTTCGCGGTCGCAATCTTTACTCACCAAATTGAAGTCAAAATTGATTTCGTCAAGCGA